>JASJEA010000049.1 GCA_030064935.1 Crocosphaera sp.
GAAACTGGCATTCATACCTTTAACCTCTGGATGCGTGAAGACGGCTTTATGCTGGATAAAATCATTTTGACAACTGATCTCTACTACAATCCAGCCAATTTGTAAACAAAGATGGCAGGTTGACTATAATGACAAAGATAGATTATAGATAATTGGACTTGCTATTCAATAGTGTGTAATGACTGAGACAAATTTTTCATCCTTATTGGCAGTTTTTAAACGTCGGCAATGGTTAGCCGGAACGACTTTTTTCTCCGTTGTTGCCGGTGCTGTAGCCTATCTTGTCTTGGTCCCTCCTCAATATAAAGTCACCACTAAACTGATGATTAATGAGCGACAAGTTGGAGTCGCTGAATTAGGACAAAATTTAAGTGAATTATCAGGATATCGGCCAGGGGAACCTAGCCCCATTGCTACCCAGGCAGAATTAGTCAGGTCTAAAAATGTTTTAGATAACACGGTTAAAACTATTTTTCCTCAAGGGTTGAAGCAAGCTGAGCCCCCTTTATCCATGAAAGTTATCAAAAAGAATTTACAGGTAAAAATTGTTCCTGAAACAAACATTTTAGAAATCAATTTTAAACATCCTGATCCTGAAACTTCGGCTAAGTTTGTTAATGAAATTACTCAAACCTTGGTCGCTGAAAATGTGCGAACCATTCGCTCACAAGCCACCGCTATCAGAGAATTTCTAGAGCAAGAAATCCCCAAGCAACAAGAAGTAACTCAAGCGGCTACACTAGCCGAAAATAAATATCGAAAACGACACGGTTTAGTCGCTGAAGGAGAACAAACTAGCAATTTAGTCGATAGTTTAGGGAGTTTAGAAAATCAGGAAAGAACTATTATTGCTCAACTGCAAAATAACCAACGGACAACCCAAGAAATACAGAAATTAATTGGTTTACAAGATAAGCAGAAAGCTTACTTGGCTGGACAAGTGTCACAAGATGAAACCTTGAGAACACTGCAAAACAAGTTAGTGGAATTAGAGATTTCACTAGCTAATGCTCGTTCTCTTTTGACCGAGTCTCATCCAACAGTTCTCTCCTTACTAGAAGAACAAGAAAAAGTTGTTAATTTATATCAAAAAGAATTAAATAAAGTTACTTCTAACCCTAATGCTATTAGCACTAACAAAATAACAACAGATGAATTGAGTCAAAATTTAACAAGTCAATTTATTCTCAATCAAATTGAAGGATTGGCCTTACAAGAACAATTAAGAACCTTACAAATTCAGCAACTACAATTAAAACAACGCCTTGATAAAATACCAAACCATCAACAAAACTTATCCCAACTGGTCAGAAAAAGAGAAGAAGCTGTTAATACATTAAAATTTTTAGAAGGTAAACTAGGAGAAGCAAAATTAACAGAAGCACAGTTATTAAGTAACATTAAAATCCTAGAATTAGCCGAAGTAGATCCCTCCCAGAAGACTCCTTCTAAAAAAGTTATTTTGTTATTGGCTGGATTTGTGGGCATTATTTTTGCCACAGGAATGAGCTTATTACAAGAACTTTTAGACGATACTTTGTATGAAGATTTTGATGTAGAAAGGTTACTAAAGGTTACTTTTTTAGGTAAAATGCCGATCCTAAAACAAATTAGTTTACACCCAGAATCTAGTCATTTATTTATTGAGAATTATAAAGATGTTGAGCCTTATCGCCGATTACTAAAAAGCTTGGACTTAACTCAGTCTGAGCCCGTAAAATCAATCATTATAACCAGTGCCATTGATGGAGAAGGGAAGTCATTAGTTGTTTCCCATTTAGGGGTTGTGTCTGCTATGTTATCCCGTCGTACCCTTATTATTGATACAAATCTCTATAATCCTCAAATTCATGATTATTTTGGGCTGAATTTATCTCCTGGTTTAAGCGATATTGGTGATAGGGATCTCTCCATTTCTGACTTAGTTCAAGTTACTAATATTAAGAATCTTTCCCTTCTTGCTTGTGGTAAATTACAATCTAATCCTTACTATTTTCTAGAAACAGAACTTTTCAAATCTTTCTTAAAAGAAGCCCAGAAACATTATGACTTAATCATTTTTGATACACCATCTTTATCAGAATATACAGATGCCATAACCTTGCAAGAATTTAGTGATAGTTTCATTATTGTTTCTCGTCCTAAATTTACTTCTAAAAGTTCCTTACAAACTGTGGTCAATGATTTACAGAAGAAAAATATTTCAATAAATGGAATAATTTTTAATGGTTCAAAATGAATATAAACATTAAATTTTGTATATTTTTAACAGTATTATGAATTCTAATTACTTAAAAAATAAACAATCAACACTTGCCTTTTTAATAACATTAGGAGGAATAGTAGGAGGTATATTAGTCGGGATTTTGGTAGGATTTAATCCTATATATGTTATTGCACTAATCATTGTCATTTCTAGTTTAGTGTCATTTTTCTCATCATTTGAGATGACTGTTTTAAGTCTTTTAATCATGCGCTCATCTCTCGATATTTTATCAGATTATCAAATACCTACCGCCTTTGCTTTAGGAATAATTGCCCTAACAACAATGTATGTAATTATTCAATTATTAACCAATAAGCCAGTTTATACCGATAAATTTTGGTGGTTTTTAGTTGCTTGGTTAGTAACACAAGGGTTATGGGTGATTCTGTTACCATTAGGAGGGTTAGGTTTAGGAGGATGGGCTTTATCTATTGCCATTCGTGAGTGGGTTCGCTTATTTTCTTGGATTATTATTTATCTATTAATTCTCCAATTAAAAGATAAAATAAAACCTCAAAAAATTATTACCTCCTTATTTTTAGGATTAATAGCTCCCTTCACAGCAGCTTTTTTACAACTTGCACTGCCTCCCTCTCTATTACCATCTCTTTTAGTCTATGAAAACGATATTTTTGAAGCAGGAACCCGTCTTAATGGAACCTTTGGACATCCCAATACTTTTACCACATTTACCTTTCTCTTTTTAGGCTTAACCTATTGGAAACAAAAAAATTCAACCCAGAGAAAACCTTGGTTAATTTTATTAGGAGTTGTTGCTTTTTTCTTTGTCAGCACTAAAGCTTTAGTCGGTTTAATGATGTTAGCAACTTTTCTATTTTGTATCTTCAGCCGTAATTCTAACCTAATTAATATTATGGGAGGGATTGTTTTCTTTATTTTTGTTATTGCTTTATTCGCTAGTACAGAATTTGGACAAGAAAGACTAGGTTCGATTGCTCAAACCCCATTATTAAACCCTGATATAGATATTTGGAAAGCAATTATGCTATCAAAAACAGATGGGAATAGTTTTAACTGGCGACTTGCTCAATGGACTTATCTTTTAGGACAATGGCAACAATATCCTCTCCTAGGATTTGGCTTAGGAACCGGTAAATATATTTCAACCAATGGGTTAGAACCCCATAACGAATATCTTCGTGCTTTAATAGAAGGGGGTATGATGGGTTTAATAACATTTTTTATTTTTTTAGGAGGCCAAATTGTTTATTTATTCAATGTTATGCGTTCTAGTTTTAATAATAAGATGAAGCAAGATTTAGCCTTTACATTAATCGCTATTTTATTAGGATTATGTGTTGGTATGATTACAGAAAACATTTGGACGCATACTACATTATTTTTCTATTGGTGGACCATTATGGCTTTGATGAGTTGGGATTGGGAAGTTGATGAAAAATCTGCTTTGTAATTAAAAGAATTGGCGCTCGCTTTTTTCAAGTAACTGTGATATAGTTCCACCATCAACTAAAATTAATTAATTATATCGATAATGGTCAAAGTCTCAATTGTTATTCCTGCATATAACGCTATGAGGTACTTACCAGAAACCTTAGATAATGTCTTACAACAAACTTATGAAGCGTTTGAAGTGATCATTATTAACGATGGTAGTACCGATAATATAAAAGAGTGGTTTACTTCAATTTTAGATAATCGAGTAAGATTAATATCTCAGCAAAATAAAGGATTAGCAGGAGCAAGAAACACAGGTATAGAAAACGCAAAAGGAGACTATATCGCTTTTTTAGATGCTGATGATTTATGGGAACCAACTAAAATTGAAAAACAAGTTAAGCTATTAGATAATAATCCGAAAGTAGGATTAATTTATACAGGAGTCGCTATTATTGATAGTGATGGGATACGTACGGGGCGAATTTTTCAAGAAGATTTTGAAGGATATATCTGGAAAGAATTAACTCAGAAAAATTTTGTTGGTTGTGGTAGTGTAGCAATGGTTAGAAAAGAATGTTTTGAACAAGTTAGTAATTTTGATCAAAATTTAGGTTCATTTGTAGAAGATTGGGATATGTGGTTACGCATTGCTGTGGAGTATCCTTTTAAGGTTATTAAAGAACCCTTAGTTTATTATAGACAACATCCTAATAGTGCCTCAAAAAAATGGGATGCTATGGAAAAAAGTTTTGAAATCGTGATTGAAAAAGCCTTTAAAACTGCTCCTAAAGAATTACAGTATCTCAAATCGCAAAGTTATGGTTTAGCTAATTTTGTTTTAGCTTGGAAACCTCTACAAACCCAAAACCCTGATTATCAAAAAGCCATATATTATCAAAAAAATGCCCTTGCCTATAATCCTAAGTTAAGCTTTTCTAAAGAAAATTTGAGATTAAGTATTGCCATTTTCTTAATGCGCTTTTTTGGCAAGGATGCCTATGCTCAGATTTTATCTTTTGTTTATCAATTTCGACGGTTTTTATTATCAATTAGTCAGGGAAAGGTCAATCATAATTTAGAATTTAGAATTTAGAATTACTTAGCTCTCAAGTTAAAGACTTGAAAATCTTTTTTTCAAACCATTATCAGCATAGAAATATTGATTTTTTTTAAAATATCTATTACAATGTAGAGCAATTTTAATCGGTTACAAATAAAAATTTACTGGAGGCTTTTATGTCTGAACCTATTGTCACCATTGTCGTTGTTCCTAGGGAAAGATTTAGTTATACAAAAGAATCTTTAGAGAGTATTTATAACAATACCCATTTCCCCTTTAATTTAATCTATGTTGACGGTAATTCCCCTAGTGACATCAAACAATATCTTAAAAATAAATCTCAAGAAAAAGGATTTAAGTTAATTCGGACTGACTATTTTGTATCTCCAAATCAAGGACGAAACTTAGCCTTAAAATATATCACAACCAGATATGTTGTTTTCATTGATAATGATGTTTTAGTTAAAGCAGGTTGGTTAAAAAACCTAGTTAATTGTGCTGAAGAAACTGACGCTTGGATGGTGGGACCACTGTGTTTAGAAGGTCCTAACTTTGATACCATTCATCAAGTCACTGGAACATTCAAATTTAAAGAGAAAAATAATCAGCGATGGTTAGTAGAAAAGCGTCCCTACATGAGACTCCCCTTAGCTAAAGTTGAAGATAAACTGAAAAGAGAAACAACACAAATTGTTGAATTTCACTGTATGTTAACCCGAACTGAGTTATTTGAAGAGATCGGACTTTTAGATGAAAAATTTATGACATTAGCTCAAGAAACAGATATCTGTTTAACACTATTAAATATGAAGAAACCTGTTTATTTTGAACCTGATTCTATTGTTTCTTATGTTCCTCCTCAAACCCTTACTTTATCAGATTTACCCTACTTTTTCTTTCGCTGGAGTAATACCTGGGGAAATATTAGTTTAGAACATTTACAAAAAAAATGGAATTTAACACCAGAGTCTCCCACCATTCGACATTATCAACAATTTTTGCGTGGTCATCGTTTCTTAATTTGTCCTAAACGTCAACTGAGTTTAAACTATATTACTAAGCGAATTATGGTAGCTGTATTAACGATTATTATGGATTGGAAAGCATCTCAATCATTACCTTTATATTTAGAGAAAAGAGCTTAGTTAACTCTTCTCATGATTCAGGAAAAAGTAAGGTTTGCTAGACTTAAAAATTCTTACTTTTTCTATGAAAAGATAACGTCTTAACTGTTGTTATTGTGTATGTAAATAAAAGTAATGGTAACTGTTTCTGTAATTATTCCTACCTATAATGCTGAGAAGACAATTGTTTCAACCATTAAATCCGTTCAAAATCAAACTTTTAAAGATATAGAAATTATTATCATTGATGATAGCTCACAAGATAATACTATTTCAATTTTGTCTGATTTAGAAGAAAAGCGTCTTAGTATTTATCCTGCTAAACATCAGGGGGTTTCCTCTGCTCGCAATTTAGGAATTACAAAAGCTCAAGGAAAATGGATAGCTTTTTTAGATGCAGATGATTTATGGAAGGCTGATAAACTAGAAAAACAAGTTCAAGCGTTACAAAATAATCCTCAAGCAAAAATAGCTTATAGTTGGACTTCATTTATTGATGAAAAAGGGCAATTATTGTGGGAAGGTAAACCTTTATATTTTCAAGGCAATGTTTATGAACAGTTACTGATTGAAAATTTTCTTGCTAGTGGTTCAAATGCTTTAATCGAAAAAGAAGCAATTACGGAAATAGGTAACTTTGATCCTACTCTTACCATTGGTGAAGATTGGGAATTTTATGTGAGATTAGCGAAAAAATTTAGTTTTATTGTAGTCCCTGAAAGACAAATTTTATATCGATATCTATCTTCCTCTTCTACTTCCAAGCTTAATTATTTAGAAGAACAACTATTCATAACTATTGACAAAATGTTTAGTAATGTTCCCTCTCAACTTCAATTTTATAAACAGCAAACATTAGCGAAAGCCTATGGATATTGTGTTCAAAAATACTTACAAAATATGCAACATAATTATCCTTATTTAAGGCAAATTATTAACTTACTTTGGAAATTAATTAAAATTTATCCCAAAGCTTTATTGGATGATTATACACAGGGATTAATTCGTGGTACGATCAAGCAAAGTTTCATAACTCTCTTTAGGTATAATCCTTCTAGTTATTAACTAATGCGACAAGTTATTAAAAAAATAAAAAATATCTTATCGAACGATTTTATTAGAAATATTGGCTGGTTAAGTGGCGCAGAATTAATTAATCGAGTTTTTCGCTTAGGAACAACAGTTGTCTTAGCACGGATGTTTAGTTCAGCAGAATATGGACTAATGGCCATTATTTATACTGCTTTTGAATTTGCCCAAGTTTTCACTTTAAGTCAAGGGTTAGGAGCCAAAATTGTTCAAGTGGAAGAGGAAAGTTTGCCAGCTATCTGTAATAGCTCATACTGGTTAAATTGGCTGCTCTGTATAATTATTTTTATTCTTCAATGTCTTGCGGCTTTTCCTATTGCTCATTTTTATGATAATAATGATATTATCGCTCCCCTTTGTACCTCTGCCCTAGTTTATTTAATGTTTCCTCTCTTTGTGGTGAGTGCTGCCTTAAATAGAAGAGCAAATCGTTTACAAGTCATTGCTTTATGTAATGTCACTCAGTCTATTTTAGCCAATCTGATTACCATTGCTCTTGCTTTTATGGGGATGGGAGTTTGGGCTATTGTTTTACCTATGGTTTTGACAACTCCTGTGTGGATTATTATTAATTGGAAGCATAATCCTTGGCGGCCACCCATTAATATAAATTTGGAAAAATGGCAAGAAGTTGTTACATTTGGAGGCAATTTATTAGGGGTGAAACTATTAGATAAATTACGAGCAAATTTGGACTATTTAATTATTGGAGGATTTTTAGGACTTAATGAATTAGGGGTTTACTATTTTGCTTTCAATGCAGGTTTTGGAATCAGTCGTAATGTAATTAGCATTTTTACTTCGGCATTATTCCCTTATTTATGTCAAGTTAGAACTGATTTAGTTCAACTTAAAAAACGGTATTTTAGTAGTCTAAAAAAAGCCTTTTTAGTCATCATTCCTTTTATTGCATTACAGTCTAGTTTAGCTCCTTTATACGTGCCGATAATTTTTGGTGAGAAATGGACATCAGCTATCCCTATTTTAATCTTAGTTTGTTTATCAGTTATTCCTTATTCTCTGTTTATTTTTACCTCAGAATTAATCAATACCATTGGTAAACCTCATTTAACTTTATACTGGAATATTGGTTATACATCCTTATTTGTGATTGCTCTTTTAATAGCAGTTAAAGGTGGTGTTTTATGGGTAGCAGTAGCTGTTTTAACCACTCAATTATTAATTTCTCCTCCTTTTAGTCTTTGGTCTAATTATCTAGTCTTTCATTCACTGAAACGGAAGTAAAATTAGTTTGATATTATCCCATTAATGTAATTATTAATTCTATGGCAAAAAAATCGAAAAAACTTATTTATCTGCCAATAATTTTGATCACATTTTTTCTAATACTAATTGTTAATAAAGTTTTTTTAAAGATATCATTAAGTAACCTAAAACAACCTGATAATTTAGTCACATCTGATATTAAATATATTTCAGATAGTACCCGGAACAAACATAAACAACCCTTTTCTAGAGATAGTATTTGGAATCTACCCCTAAGATTAGAGGCTCAATATGAACCAGCAAACTTAGGGGAAGCTTATGATGTATCTCCAGAAATAAACTATTATATTGTTACCAAAAAAAATGATCCAGTTGTGAATTGGTATCGACTAAAAAATTGGGGAGTTGGAAGGTGTGAAAGGGGGGGCAAAGTATTAGGAAAAATTCCCGTTCCCCAAGACTTGATTGTGCCTGATGCAACGGAAAGCAAAACTCCCAATAATGCAGCCGCTTTCCTACAACCAGATGGCCATACTTTGATTCAAATGAACCCTTTAACCCGGTGCAAAGCAGGGGGGCCTGTGTTTGGCTATGAAACCCCAAAAACTGAAGATATCTACGGCCAGGGAATCACTGGAGGGCAAGGAGGCTCAGGCTTGTCCAGTATTGGGGGTACGATTCGCTTAGGAGAATTATTACCCGATGCTCCCCCCATTCCCCATGTGCTAAAACTATTGTTATATGGTCGCCAATACCTTTATAATCAGCCTCCTGGTTATCGTTGGCCAGCAATTCGAGCCGATGCTTATGCCTTCAAAGATAGCTCAGATTTACGTTATGGAGGCACTAATCCTGATTTAGTTATGGGGGCATTATTAGCCATTCCCCCTGATGTTACGGTAGAAAGTTTGCAATTAGCCACCATTCCAGCCAAAAAATTGTTTTATGCTCTGCAAGACTTTGGGGGCTATATTGTAGATGATACCGCTTGGGATAGTTATGCGATCGCAGTTGAAAAAGGGGTTAGTAAGGAATTTTTACAGGCTTATGGATTTTCTTTTTCAAGTAATCGTCAAAAACCATCTCCTTTTTTCAACGATATTAATAAGCTGTTTCAGACTTTAGAGATTGTTACTAATAATTCTCCCATCAATCATCTTAACCCCGATCATTTTAGAAAACCCTTAGCTCCTTCTTTGCAAAGAGACTAGGTTGACCGGATATACTCTAATTATCAAAAAATTGAGGACATATTAATTATATGGGACTACCCACCTGGTTAACCCCTAGTCACGGAATTATCTTAACCCTATTGCTAGGTTTTGCCATCGCTCACAGTGGATTGGCTGCCTTACGATCTTGGGGAGAGGAAAAAATTGGGGCCAGACTCTATCGTGTCTTATTTGCTTTGGTAAGTATTCCTTTGGCAGTGGTTTTAATTGTCTATTTCTTTAATCATCGCTACGATGGTCTCATGTTATGGCAAATCCAGGGAGTTCCGGGGGTTAAGGCAACGGTTTGGGGTTTGTCTGCTGTATCTTTCTTGTTTCTCTATCCCGCAACCTTTAACCTTTTAGAAATCGCGGCGATCGCTAAACCTCAAGTTCATCTCTACGAAACTGGTATTTTAAGGATTTGTCGTCATCCCCAAATGGTAGGACAAGTAATCTGGTGTGTTGCCCACACGTTATGGCTTGGTACAACCTTTACCCTAGTGACTTCTCTAGGGTTGGTGGCTCATCATTTGTTTGCAGTTTGGCACGGGGATTATCGCCTCAAAAAACGTTATGGAGATGCTTTTGTTAAGGTCAAGGAACGAACCTCAATTGTCCCCTTTTTAGCTATCATACAGGGTCGTCAAACGTTGAAGGGAGAGGAATTTTTACGTCCTGCTTACATCGGTGTTTTGGGGTTTGTGGCCTTATTATGGTGGGGCCATCCTTGGTTGATGCAGGTTACGGCTAAAGTTCCTTGGTAGAAAAATTGATTCTATAGCGTTTCTCATGCTTGTCTCAATCTATTATGAAAGAATGATGATAAAATTATGATAAAAATATGAGATAAAGCAAACAACCTTTAGAATGATACCCATCTTCTCTTCACGGAGCATTGTCCTCATGCTCAGTTTAACGTTAGGAGTAGGGTTAATCAGTTGTACTTCCAGTGAAGTTACTACACCCTCCACCCAAACAGATAACAGCCAAACTGGGGAATTAGCTGCCGATAATCAAGGAAAAAAGAAAGTCTTGACCACTTTTACGGTTTTAGCGGACATTGCTCAAAACGTAGCCGGGGATAAGTTAGATGTGCAATCAATTACCCGTATTGGTGCAGAAATTCATGGTTACGAGCCTACCCCTAGTGATATTACTAAAGCTCAAAAAGCTGACCTCATCTTATACAATGGTATGAACTTAGAGCGTTGGTTTGAGCAGTTTTTGGGCAATGTCAAAGATGTCCCTTCCGTGTTGTTGACAGAAGGGATTGAACCCATTCCGATTGCAGAAGGTCCCTACACAGACAAACCCAACCCCCATGCTTGGATGTCTCCCAAAAATGCTTTGGTTTATGTGGAGAATATTCGTCAAGCATTTGTAGAACTCGATCCCGAAAATGCCGAGACTTACAACGCCAATGCGGCTGCCTATAGTCAAAAGCTTAAAGCTATTGACCAAGAATTGCAAGCAGACTTGAAACAAGTACCCGAAAATCAGCGATATTTAGTAAGTTGCGAAGGAGCATTCTCCTATTTAGCCCGTGACTACCATATGAAAGAAATTTATATGTGGCCTATCAACGCGGAACAACAGTTTACCCCGAAACAGGTAAAAACTGTCATTGATAAGGTGAAAACCAACAAAGTACCTACGGTGTTTTGTGAGAGTACAGTCAGTGACGAAGGACAAAAACAAGTAGCCAAAACCGCCGGAGCAAGGTTTGGGGGCAACCTTTATGTAGACTCCCTTTCCACCGAAGAAGGTCCGGTTCCTACTTTTTTAGACTTACTGGAATACGATGCGCGGGTTATTTCCAATGGATTACTTGCGGGTAGTAAAGCGCAATAGTTTCTTATCGAGATCATAGGCTGGCTTTTTAAAGCGAAACGTTTTTGAGGCAAGGCTTAAATCCTCATCTCAAAAACAACTTCTGTGCGATAGCGCACCCTACATAGTGAGGAACTTCTGACTTCTGAGTTCGTTAAACTCTCCCCTGCAAACCATTTACTATCTAAGGATTGAACATACTAATGATGTCAACAACCACCCAACCCCTCAACATTACAGTCGATAATCTCAGTGTCACCTACAATAACGCTAAACTCGCTCTGTATAACGCCAATTGTATTGTAGAAGCAGGTTCTATTACGGCTCTGGTTGGACCCAATGGTTGCGGTAAATCTACCTTGTTTAAATCTATTATGGGGTTTCTAGCCCCCAGTCAAGGACAGATTTTGGTAGGAGGAACTTCAGTCAAAAAAGCTCAACAAAGGCAGTGGATGGCTTATGTACCCCAAGCAGATGAAGTCGACTGGAACTTTCCGGTTAGTGTGTTTGATGTGGTGATGATGGGGCGTTATGGTTATATGAATCTGTTGCGCATTCCCAGTGCAAAAGATAAAAGACTGGTGATGGAAAGCTTAGAAAGAGTCGGTATGACAGAGTTTCGTCATCGTCAGATTGGGGAACTGTCGGGAGGGCAGAAAAAACGGGCGTTTTTAGCAAGGGCTTTGGCGCAAGAAGGTAAAGTCATTTTACTGGATGAGCCCTTTACTGGGGTGGATGTGAAGACAGAAAAACGTATTATTGATTTGATGATCCAGTTAAGAGAAGAAGGTCATACCATTTTAGTATCTACTCATGATTTGATGTCTATTTCCACCTTCTGCGATCGCACTATTCTCCTCAACCAAACTATTTTGGCTTCTGGGACCACAGAAGAAACTTTTACAGAAGAAAACTTAGAAATGACTTTTGGTGGGTTGCCTGTAAGTCATCGGAGTTCGCAATTATGATTTTTTGGAACTGGTTAGTTGAACCTTTACAATATGGGTTCATGGTACAAGCTATCTGGGTGAGTGCCTTTGTGGGTTTAGTTTGTGCAGTGCTTTCTTGTTATATTACCCTCAAAGGTTGGTCCTTGATGGGGGATGCAATTTCCCATGCAGTAGTACCTGGGGTAGTTGTGGCTTATGCGCTCAATATTCCCTTTTCCATCGGGGCTTTTTTATTCGGTTTTGGGGCAACGGTTGCTATTGGTTATATTAAGTCTAATACCCGATTAAAAGAAGATGCTGTTATCGGCATTGTTTTTACAGGTTTTTTTGCTTTTGGGTTAGTTCTTGTGACTAAAATTCCCAGCAATATTGATTTATTTAACATTCTCTTTGGTAATGTCTTGGGTATTTCTGGACAGGATATTATTCAAACTTTAATCGCAGGTATCATTACTTTAGTTGTTATTTTACTAAGGCGCAAAGATTTACTGCTATTTTGTTTTGATCCTAACCACGCCAAAGCTATTGGTTTGAATACTCAGATGATGTATTATACTTTGCTTTCTGTGTTAGCTTTAACTATTGTAGCCGCATTGCAAACCGCAGGTATTATTTTAGTTATTTCGATGTTAGTAACTCCTGGATCAATTGGTTATCTATTAAACGATCGCTTTGATAAAATGTTAGTTATTTCCGTCATTAGTAGTGTGTTTTCTTGTATTTTGGGGACTTATATTAGTTATTATCTTGATGTTTCCACAGGAGGCAGCATCGTGGTTTTATTAACCTTATTATTTGTCATTGCCATGATTTTTGCTCCTAAATATGGTATCTTAAGTCAACAGTTGAGAAAACACACTAATCAAGAGTTAGATGAGTTAGTTAAACGTTAAACTTTATCCTTCACTGTAAATATTAAATTCCTGAGATCAATGAAACTAAATCAGATTAGAAAATGGCATAGTACCTTAGCTCCTATTGTAATGCTTCCGTTGATGATTACTGTAACTACAGGAGTGACTTATCGTCTTTCTAAAGATTGGTTTGGACTTTCAAGGGATCAAGTTCATTTTTTGATGAGTATTCATGAAGGAGAATATTTAGGACATACTTTAGAACCTTTTTATGTATTTTTTAATGGCTTGGGTGTTGTTTGGATGTTAGTAACAGGAGTAATTATGGTGTTTCAAAACTTGAAAAGAAGTTTCAAAAGTTAATATTTTTCGATATATAATCCTTTTAAATAGGTTTGAGAAAAAGGAGTGTGAGCATCCTGCTCACTATCCTGACATTTTCTCTTTTTAAGGAGATATTTTTAACCGAATTAATTAATTATCAATTATCAATTTGTCCTATTTATAAATTAGTTAATCGACTGTCAATATTTTCTAGTTTATTGTCAACTACTTTAAATTTTGCTTCAAACTTTTCATCTATTTGTTCCAAATTATCTTAAAATTTTTCATCTATTTTGTCTAACTTACTATTAATATCTTGTAAAATTTATTCTAAGGAATAAGTAACTGTAATGGGTGTCTAACTCATGGGATATACCTCAATTATTTTTACAAAATAGTTTGCTAATGAGAAGTGTGGGAAAGGAAAATAGAGAATAGGAAAAATAAGAATTTATTTTTAGCATATTCTCCATTATCCATTCTCCATTCTCAATTCCCCATTCTCAATTCTCAATTCTCAATTCTCAATTCTCCATTCCCCATTCTCCATTCATCAAAAACAATTTTCCAACCAATTGTACCAAGAGGATAATCCTTCTCCTGTAACGGAAGAAACTTGAAAAATCTCTAATTGAGGATTGACTTGTTTAGCATAGTCTAAACACTTCTCTACATCAAACTGTACATAGGGAAGTAAGTCAGTTTTTGTTAAAATCATGACTTTACTTTCCCGAAACATATGAGGATATTTTATAGGTTTGTCTTCTCCTTCTGTAACAGAGAGAATAGCCACTTTAGCGGTTTCTCCTAAGTCAAATAAAGCCGGACAAACCAAATTACCCACATTTTCAATCATTAAAATAGAATTGGGTTCTGGGTTCAATTCATTGTAGCCTTTTTCCACCATTGCTGCTTCTAAATGACAACCAGTTCCCGTATTTATTTGTACCACTTTACAACCGGTTTCTTTTATTTTTTGAGCATCATTGACTGTCTCTTGATCCCCTTCAATTACATTGATTTTAAGGCGTTCTTTTAAATCATTAATCGTCCGAGTTAAGAGAGTTGTTTTTCCTGAACCTGGAGAACTGACTAAATTTAAAGCTAAAATATTTCTTCCCTTAAAATAGCCTCTGTTCTCTGCTGCTATGAGATTATTTTTCTGTAAGATTTTTTCTTCTAAACTAATAGTCGTGCCGTGCATTTTTGCATGATCATGTGCATGATTATGATGATGATGGCTATGATCATGTTCATGGTCGTGACCATGACTAATCACTGTTCCATCTGCTAAAGTATGGGTGTGATGACCATTTATATCTGTTGTTTTTCCTGTATCTATGTTAGTAAGAGTAACCTCATTTCCGTCAGAACAACCGCAAGTTACACACATAATTCTTCTACCTCCATTTCTTTAATTTGTAATTCTTGTCCTTGAATAATTTCTAGTTCAAAACTATTACAGCGATCGCATTGTCCAAAGGGCTGATATAAGGCGATTTCATGTCCACAATGGCGACATTTCCCTCTTCCTTCCGTTTCAATAATCTCTAAGGTTGATCCTTCTAAGATGGTATCTTGAGCGCAAATGTCGAAACAGAAACGGATGGCATCAGGCATAATTGCAGAGAGTTTCCCTATTTCTAAGGTCACTCGTTTCACAGGTGCGCCCTTGGCTTGTTCTGAGACAATAGCGACAATATTTTGGGTGATTCCCAGTTCGTGCATAACACCAATTAATTAAATCTGCTTCTATTGAATCGGCATTTTTTTGATTGAGATAACTTTTTTAGGAAATTTTAAACAATAACGACCCATACCATTTATCATCATGTAAATCAATGATAATTTACAAATGTTAATAGCATTTCTGACTATCTGATTACAGCCAAATATTTTATGCTTTTAATGCTGGTTTATAATTTAAAACCCTAATCAAAGTGCCTTCTTGCGGTAAATCTTCAAATCTTAAACGAAGTTTATCCTGATTCACTTGTTTAATATTCATATCTTCAACTAAGCCTAAAAAGTTATTTAAGGGTTCAATATCACAAGTTTCTTCATCGGCGGCTGAAGTGAGATAATGAGTTGGGATCATTACTTTCGGGCGCAACGTCTCCATCGCTTGTTTTCCCTCTGTAGGATTATAGGCTTTCGGACCTCCTCCTACAGGTATTAAGGCAACATCAGGGCTACCCAATAAAATTTTTTGTTCTATATTAATGGGGGCTGCTGCACCGCCTAAATGAACCACCCTAACCCCGCCTTGAGTCCAACGCCAAGCAACATTGGTTCCGAAGCGTCTCCCTCCTTCGCGATCGTGAGCAATGCCAACTCCCTGTAATCGAAAGCCATTAATCTCATAAACCCCTGGTTCATACAAAACTTTAGGGTTGCCGGGTAAGTTTTCGGCTGCTCCTTCATCCCACATCTGAGAACTAATAATCACTAAGTCAGCTTCTACTTTGGGTAAACGATAACCTGCGGTACAACCGAGTGCTCGAAAAGGGTTGGCTAAGATTCTGATACCACCACCAGTAAACAAAAAGGCGGTATGACCTAAATATTGAATTAATAAAGAATCGTTACTTTGGGCTGAAACTGATTGAAAACGAGAGCTAACAGAGACACCTGTGGCAGCAATGGCACTGGCACCAGCATAACGAATAAATTGTCGCCGTTTCATCATGAATCTTTAAAATTAGGATTTATTGCGGGTTTAATAGGTTGAGAAAGTTCTGCAACAGGTGTTTACCCGAAGCGGTTAAAATACTTTCTGGATGAAATTGTACCCCTTGAAGGTGAGGATAGTCTTTATGTTGCAATCCCATAATGGTTCCATCTTCTGTCCAAGCGGTAATTTCTAAGACATCGGGTAAGGTGTTTCGTTCTACTACTAAACTGTGGTAACGAGTGGCTTCAAAGGGATTTTCGAGCCCCCTAAATACCCCTTGATTATTATGGTAAATGGGAGAGGTTTTCCCATGCATTAAGACAGGGGCAGAAATTACTTTTCCGCCAAACACTTGACCTATACTTTGATGTCCCAGACATACCCCCAAAATGGGGAAAGTGACTCCGAGGCTTTTGATCAACTCCAAAGAAACACCTGCATCTTCCGGGCGCCCAGGTCCTGGAGAAATAACAATACCATCAGGGTTTAGCTGACGAATTTTAGCTAAATCGATTTTATCATTGCGGTAAACTTGGATTTCCGAAGCGACTGGCAAATTCAGACCTAATTCACCCAGATACTGCACTAAATTATAGGTAAAACTGTCGTAGTTATCGATAACGAGAATCAATACTTATCTCCTCGATGATCTTAAAAAGGAAAAACAATAGCGACTAAGGGGGGTGCAATAATGAACCCTGCCACTAATAAGGCTGCCATAGCTGAAATCATCACAGCCCCGGCGGCACAGTCTTTGGCAATTTTAGCTAGTTCATGATAGGACTGACCTACGGTTAAGTCAACCACCGATTCTAGGGCGGTATTAAGTAATTCTAAGATCATGACTAAAGCACAGGTTAGAGCCACAATAGCCATGCCAACGGAGTTAATGTGGAGTAAGAGCCCGATGCTGATAGCCGTCAGTGTCATGGCTGTATGAATACGGAAATTTCGTTGTGTAATAAAGGCGTAGGAGATGCCAGCCCAAGCATACTTAAAACTGAGAAATAGATTAGGGGCTATGTGCCATGCAGATTCTTTTCTGATCTCAGCAAGAGAGGTATCTCTGGTGGATTGAGGGAAATGAGGTTGTCCGAGAGTGGCTATAGTGGAAAATAAGCCAGTGGCGGAAGGTTGACTGATTTCAAAATCGGCTTTCATAATTTTTAAGTTTTGCTAAGTTTGGTACAGAATAATTAAATCTTTTTAAGAAGTCTGTTCAATTAGAACATAAGTCTAGCAATTTTTCATTCAAAGACCGACTTTTTTTAATAATGTTTCTTGTTGTTGCAGCATTGCCTCTAAACTTGGTTCATCTGGGTGATCCCATCCCAATAAATGGAGAAAACCGTGAACTGCTAACCAAGGAAGTTCCCGCCCTAAAACTTGGTTATGTTTGGCTGCTTGTTCTTTCGCTGTTTCTACTGAGATAACGATATCACCGAGATACAGGGGTTCTGAGGCTTGTTCTTCGTCGGCAATGAGGGGAAAATCTGAGTCTAGGGTAGCAAAGGCTAAGACATCGGTTGGTTGATTTTTATGTCGATATTGAGCGTTTAAATGCTGAATTTCAGCATCATTGGTTAATCTTAGGGTTACTTCATAACTGGATGCCTTGGGTAAATCATCTATTAGGCTTTGACCCCAACTTTGAAACCATTTTTCCCAAGTTTCTGCAGTAATATTGTAGGGGATTTTTTTAGACTCTAACTTGACCGAAAAAAGATCCTGAAGATTGAGGTTAATCACGAGAGATAGCAAGTAAATCAGAATGTAGAATGAGCGAATGTAGAATGAGCGAATTACCTCTCCCTCAAGTTGGAGGCTTGAAACAAGAAAAATTCTTCTTCTCTTGGTCCATTGGATATGGGGAGGAAACCCCGTCATCCCTTGATCGCTTTTCATCCCCTTTAAAGAGGAGGCTTGGAACCCTTTTTTTCGGTCAAACATAGTCATACCCTGCTATGCTAACGAGTTAAATAGGAAATTCCAATTAAAAAAGCGAGAAGTCCCACTGTGGTGACAAAAAAGTGTTTTAGAGAGGTTCCTTTTTTGTTGACCATATTCCGCATAGCCAGTTTAACGTAACTGGGTGGGGGTTCACTCGGAGAAGTCTGTGCGGTTATATTTTCGGTAGGTGGGGTTGTGTTTTCCATAGGAACAGTAGGTATTTTTCCATAAGCTCGTCTTTTAATGTAACAGTTTGTTACCAGAAATCAATGATCTTTGACAGATTAGCTATTGATCGAGATCACCCTTCTGGTGTTTAGCGTTCCCTAATTAGGTAAAAATCCTATCATTGTCTATTTATCCATTACCAATTTATGACCTTGAATCCTCAAAAGTTAATCGATCTAGCCCTCAAAGCTGGTGCTTCCCATGCAGAGGTGTATCAGTCTTCTTCTGAATCTCGTCCTGTTTTTTTTGAAGCTAACCGTCTCAAACAATTAGAAATTTCCCAGTTCCAAGGAACTGCGTTACGATTGTGGAAAGACGGCTCTCCTGGCTTGGCAGTAGCTTATGGGGATGGATCGAGTCAATTATTGGTAGAAAAGGCGATCGCTTTATCAAATCTCAACCTGCCTGAAACCATTGAACTCAGTGAACCCCGTCAGGATATTCATACTCCTGTAGGGGAAACTATGGAGGTACAGACGCTGGTGACATTGGGCAAACAGGCGATCGCCCAATTACGTCAGACCTATCCAGAAGCTATTTGTAGCGGTGAATTTAGCTCTCAAAAGGATATAAGTTGTTTAGTCAATTCTTTGGGGCTTGATTGTCAATATAGTGAGGTTTCCACTGATTATTATTTGGGGTTGGAATGGGTTAGAGGAGAAGACTTTTTGGCGATTTATGACGGGGAACACAGTCATAGTTCTTTAGATATCCAGAAGGTGGTATCAGGAATTTTACAACGTCTAGCATGGGCTAAAGAAACGGTGAGCCCCCCAATGGGAAGGATTCCGGTCTTATTTACTCCTAATGGGGCCAGCCTATTCTGGGATACGGTGGCCGATGCTCTCAATAGTAAAATGGTCTTGGAAAAGGCTTCCCCCTGGAGCAACAAACTGGGGCAACAAGTTATCTCTGAAGGTTTGACGTTATCTCAACAACCCCAACGTGAACCCTATACTTGCCCTTTTGACGATGAGGGAACCAGAGGGCAACGGTTATCTTTGATTACAGAGGGACGATTACAAGAATTCTACAGCGATCGCACTCGCGCAAGATTACTGGGAACCAGAAGTACGGGGAATGGTTTTCGTCCTAGTTTGGGAAGTTATCCCACCCCTAGTTTAATTAATTTAGTGGTAGAACCGGGTGATAGAGGTTTTAATGATTTAATTAAACACTTAGATAGGGGTTTGATTGTTGATCAAATTTTAGGTGGTGGGGCTGATATTTCGGGGGATTTTTCCATCAATGTAGACTTGGGGTATGGGGTCAGTAATGGTGAAATTACAGGTAGAGTTAAAGATACAATGGTCAGTGGTAATGTTTATCAAGCTTTACAACAAATTATCGCTTTAGGTTGCGATAATCGTTGGATAGAGTCTTATTATACGCCTTCCCTCATCATAGAAGGGTTATCGGTAACAAGCTAAAAAATTAAGATTGAACAAAAAATATAAAAATCAACAGTTTGGGAACAGACTGTTGATTTTTACGCAAAATAAGCGGATGATCTGAAAAATTTTAAAATAAACTTTATTCGCCACATTTATGCCATATTTTGCAGTTGCTTGCTCTCAAGTTGATCTAATGTCATAACGGGTGACTCTTGATCGTGATATTTAATCAAGTTGGCTAGTTCTTGCAATTGGCTAATGGCCTCGGCCCCTTCTAGTTTCATGAGTTCGCGATCGTCTCGCATTTCTGTCCAAGTGATGCCATAGTCTGATACTAAAAAGCGAATCAAGTGATCTTTGCCTAGACTCACCATAAATGAAGCACTATTCATCTGATCGCCACAAGTATAGCAAGAAGCTAAATAACCTCGATTTTCAAGGACAATAGCCAATGCTTGGAGGTTCATTACTAAGTCCTTGACAAAATCACGATGTTGTTGAGCTAATCGAGTAAACACGTCTTTTCCTCCTGGTAACACTCCTCATTATAAAACCTTAATACTTTTTTAAGATTTTGATTTTGTTGTTTAAGCTACAGTTTTAATGTAAGGTAGTAGAATTCATAAGATAAACTCATCAACGACTAGATTAACCTAGTTTTTCTGACTTGCCTAGTATCAGGG
>JASJEA010000318.1 GCA_030064935.1 Crocosphaera sp.
AATTAGTAATTCCTGAGCAATTTTATCTATTACTGAAAGGTAAACCCAATCCTCAAACCTCAATAAATTTTCAAGTTTATGATGTAAAAATTAGTCTTTATTATAAACATTTAAACTCTTATATTCATCAAAACTTTAGTCATAAATTATGTCACCCCAAAACCCATAAATTAATAGAAGGTCATATTCCTATCGTTAGTTGGTTATATCCTGGGGCAATCGTTCGACATGAGAAAATTAAAAAAAATAATCAATGTCAAGAACCCACAAAATATGCTTTTGTTCTTCTATTTTTACCCATTGCTTGCCACTATTTGATTTTATCAAAAGTTATAACTGAACAAATTAAATCTCAAACACATCCTATCAAATATTTACTTGTTATTCCCGACCCCATTAACCTAGAAGAATCTGCTCAAATACGCTGGCGTTTAAACAATACAAAATATGAAAATTTATACGTTTCGAGTTTAGGAGAAGCTGCATTTAGTTATTATGCCAAAGAAATTACCAATAACTTTTCTCCTCAAAGATGTCAAGTCATAGTTTACGGAAAACTGCTCAAAGATTCCTGGTTAAGAAGTCCTACTGATTGTCAAGACTTCAAAATTAATAAGAAAACTATTCAATCTTATCAACTTGCTTACCGAAATTTTCAACCAAATAGACTTTTACAAACCCCAAAAGGTTTCTTAGTTAGAATTAATTTAATTAGAGATTTTATTCTGAATAATTTAATCAACACAAAGCAGATTTGGAGTAATTTATGGTTAACATTAAAACAAAAAGACAAATATGGATAAATTAGAGAGCAACTCAACTATAATCAAAAAGGGTTATTCATTATGATTAAAAATAGTGATGATATTACCAAAGCTTATAATGCCTTTATTGACGTTATTCATCAAGCATTAAAAATCATTTATGCTCAAATTTATCAAGATAATCCAGAAGCAGCATCAAAAAGAATTGACAGAGAAAATCAACAACTAAAATCTCAACTATTAGACTGCTATAAAGAAGATACATTTCGACATTTAATAGCTAAATTATTCTCAAAAACTGGTAATCTGTCTACCCTTAACGAAAATCGAACCTTAGTTCTCCCTATTATTACTGGAAAAGTAGACTGGAAAGAAGCCAGAGATATTGCTTTAATTGCTTTATCAAGCTATCCAACTGAAGGGAAAATTAATAGAGAAGGATTAGTGTTTTTTGCCTTTCCTTTGTTAATAGAAGATAAATTATATAAATTAGCCTTTTTACTTTTATAATTCTTTGGAAACTACCACTATGCGATACTTATTTGGAAACTTACTTACTCGTTATGCACCTGCTTCCTTAAACCGAGGAGAAAATGATGGAAATGAACAACTAATTCAACAAATTCTTTGGCATAATGAGCCTCATACCACCATTTCTCCCTTTAGTATTCGTTGGAAAATTCGCTATGAATTTCAGGAAAAAGGGCAAAAACTTTATGCAAAATGGGATGATAACAAACAAACTCATATTACTCAAAGTGAAAGTCATAATCCGCAAGAATATATTGATGATGATCTTATGGGATTTATGACAACAGAAGCAGCTAAAAGTAATCAAAAAGGAACCAGTAATGCACGTCGGGGTGCATTAGGGACTAATCGTGCTATTTCATTAACTCCTTATGATGGAACAAAATTTACATACTATAAAAGTGGAGAAAAAAATAATTTGTCAATCCATAGTACCAATGTTCATAATACTTGGTATCAATATTGTTTTGCTTTAGATTCAAAACATCTTGTTAATCCATCTCGTATTTTTAATGTCATTGATGCTTTTATTAATCTCAGTCAAGTAGGTGGACATTATAACGATTCTTTGTTTGATTTTTCTCCTGAAAGTATGGTTTTACGTTGGACGAGTGATAGTTTTCCTCGCTTTCTCTATTGTTTTGAACTGGATGAAAATCAAGAAGTTATTGCTCCTAAATTAATGGAACAAGTAGAAGCAGGGGATATTGAACCTCAAGAATTATGGATTGGAGGAGAAATTACCAAACGATTAAATATAGAAAATTCTCATTGTTATAGAGGTATTAAAGCTACTGCTAAAAATCTTAAAGAAGTTATTACTAAAGATTTAGAACCATCAAAAGAAAAGAAGACAAATCAAAAACCAAGAGGACGAATAAAGAAAAAATAATGAAATCAATAGCAATTTATATTGATGTTCCTGTTGCTACTTTTCGCCAATCTCATGCTAGAGAATATGGCAAAACTTATGCTTATCCTCCCCATTCAACGGTTTATGGACTTTTGCTCTCCTTAGTAGGAGAAATGGATATGCAAAAACATTGTGGGGTTCAGTTAGCCATTGCTATGCTGTCTCAACCTGAAAAATCTAAAACCTTAAGAACTTTGCATCGTTTTAAGTTTAAACAGGAAGAACATCTGGCAAATAAACGTCCAGATTACCAAGAAACATTAACGGATATTCGCTTTATTGTCTGGGTAAAATCAGGGGATAATAAAACAAATCCTAGTTTACCAGAAAGACTAGAACAAGCATTGTTTAATCCTGATTCTGTGAATAGGTGGGGCGTATTATATTTAGGAGAAAGCGATGATTTAGTTAATATTATTAAGTTAGTTTCTGATGACTTTTCCGTTAAATCAAGACAATGGTTAATACAAGATAATAATGGTTGGATTACCTTACCTTGTTGGGTGAATCATTTTGAGTTTAAGGGTACACATTGGTTGAGATATAGATTAGAAGCAATTTCCTGTTTATCTCCACCAGAATTAGCATGGACAACTATTCAAAATTAATTTTGTAAGGATATCTAGATGTGGGAAATAGACAAAGGCTAAAAATGGCTACAAGCCTGATTAGGTAAGGAATTGAATGATTTTAGGTGGAAGGTGTGTGCTTGTAAATTCCTTTAGGTAAGGGTTTCAGAATTTTTTACCCGACAAATATTAAATTTTTCAGTGAGGAGTTGAGTTAGGGATGAAAGGTGCTTGTAATATTGTAGTAGAAGCATAGATTCCTGGCAGCTTTTAGCTTGTGCTGGCTGATGATTTATTGCTTGATGTCGCACCTGCGTTACTCACCCCTATTCCCTGTTCCCAGTTAAGTGTTCCCTAAAAGATGATTTATTGCTTGATGTCGCACCTGCGTTACTCACCCCGTTGATTTTAGTTTGTATCCTGAAAATTGGAACATGATTTATTGCTTGATGTCGCACCTGCGTTACTCACTAAGGTAGAAAAAGATAACAATCCCTGGAAACAACCTATGATTTATTGCTTGATGTCGCACCTGCGTTACTCACTGGCTTAAATATGGCGTAAACTTTGATAATTGTCTAGATGATTTATTGCTTGATGTCGCACCTGCGTTACTCACATTAAGGCTGGTTTTAAAAATGTAGGAACTTCTTATAGTGATATATTGCTTGATGTCGCACCTGCGTTATTCAAGATAAAATCCTGGGAACATATAGTTAGTCGTCAGGCTAATTAATTTGCTTGATTTTCAGGATTTCTATTTTCTTTTCTATATCAAGTTTTTCCCTTACCCTTACCCTGATGAGCTACTTTCTTTATACTATATTAGTTCAATATCATATTCGTAGCGGAAATAACAGCTTCCAAATAATAGGACTTACCCCGCATTTCTCACAAATCTCCAAGGGAATCGCTTATAAAATATGTCCCATAAGGCTTTCAGAGAATCTAGAAAAATGACAGTCTGTATTTTCTGGTGATTTCCTGTACGGTAGCTTTTGCAAGGCTTTCAGCAATCGCTCCCAATCTTTGTGAGAAATCCAGGTTACGCATAAACGCTATTGGTAGTACCAAGACTCTATATATAAGTGCTTTTGCGTAAGTCCTGAATAACTCTTAAAGAACTATTTCATGATAGCAATACTATCGCTAATACTGACTTTGCTTGTAATATCAACGCTTTAATCAAACAACTTCCTGTACTGTCTAGCTACACAGGAGAATATTTCATCAAGAACCCTTATCCCTTTTATGCCTAAATTTTACCTCAACAACTGGCTATGATTATTAAACTGCATACGTTACAGGGCAGGGATTATCACGCTTCCATTAAATTATACAACTTTATTATTTGACACTCAAGAGGAATCTTCACTAAACTACATATCAAACAAATCAAATTATACAACTTTATTTTTTGATAAGTTGTGACAATTAACGAAATATCAAATGTTTGGAGGCCGTTAATTATACAACTTTATTATTTCACCACACCTGACTGTGGTGAAATAATAAAGTTGGTAACTTGATAATAAAGTTGGTAAACTTAAGGCAGAATTTGTACTATCTTAAGTTTATCCTTACTGCTTAATAACCGATAATACTCTTAAATATTGGCAACTATACACCCAAAAAACTTACCAACTTTATTACTCGACAAAATATAGGTTTTATGTAAGTTTATTAATTTGCTCACAAAAACTTACCAACTTTATTTTTATAAAGTGCGTTTGATGCTATGTAAAGTTAGGCTTTTGAGGTATTAAATTTACCAACTTTATTATCCTCCTACATCAGGAGTCAGGAGTCAGAATTCAGGAGGAATTTTTATTAGAACTGTAGGGGTTTGGTCTCCAAACCCTAACCTGATAACTGATAACTGCTTTGTTGCATGAAAGTATATAGTCGCGACTAGGCTCCGCATATGTACTTCATAACACGCGGAAACTACTCTAACTATTGTACAATAGATGAATGAAAAATCAATCTTCCGTGATAACTGATAATTGAAGTAACTGTAGGGGTTTGGTCTGGTAACCCTAACCCCTTGATGTTCAACGACGCTTGGGAGAGCGATCGCTCCTTGACAACTAGAAAAAGTTGTTATATTTTCAAATTAGATAAGTATTTTGGGAAAATATTGACTTTTTTTTTTTTTAGATAGTAGGTTTGGTTGAGTGCGACTCGTTGGGTCAAAGAAGCCTAGATTGCAACATGACCCTTTAACCAAAAGGTTAAAAACTCATAACTCATGGAGGT
>JASJEA010000319.1 GCA_030064935.1 Crocosphaera sp.
ATGTAGGTTTAAGGGTAGGAAAGGATGATATAAAAAGTACCATTTTTAATCATGGTGAGTTTATTGCTTATACTGCGGAGATTGAGAACATTTTTAATAGTTGGAAAAATGAGCATTTACCGTTATTAAGGGGGTTAAAAGTTGGGGAGCATCCGCAGCAGGTGATTCATGAGTTATCGGAGTCTCTTTTAGATGCTTTTTCGGGATGCAGTTTAATCGATAAGTATGATGTTTATCAGCATTTGATGTCATATTGGTTGGAAACAATGCGAGATGATGTTTATATTTTGGTAGAGGATGGTTGGGTTGCGGAGTTAACTCCTATTTTCAATAAAAAGGGAACGGTTACGGATTATACTTGTGAATTAATTCCCAAGGAGTTGATAGTTAAACGGTATTTTATGGAAGAGAAGGGTAATATTGAAAGTTTGGAAAGTCAACGGGATGAAATGGGGAGAGAGATGGAGGAAATGCAGGAGGAATATGGGGGTGAAGAGGGGTTATTAGAAGAGGTGACAAATGATGCGGGGAATATTACCAAAACCAATCTTACTGCTAGGATAAAGGAGATTAAAGGGGATAGGGAATATGAAGAGGAGATGAATGTTTTACGGGTTTATTTAAAGTTAATGGAGGAACAAACTAAGTTAAATAAGCAGATAAAGGATGCAGAGAAACAGTTAAATAGTTTAGTGTTGAAACAGTATCAGTTATTAACAGCAGAGGAGGTTAAATGTTTGGTGATTGATGATAAATGGTTCCCTTGTTTATGGGAGTCTATACAGTCAGAAATGGAACGTATTTCTCAACGGTTAGCGCAGCGTATTCTGGAGTTAGCTGATAGGTATGGGGAAACATTATCTGAGTTAGAAAATGAGGTTAATTTATTAACTAATAAGGTGGAGGAACATTTAAAGTTGATAATTTAGAATTATTTTTAAGGAATAACTTGAATAAATCCAGTTTGAAAGGCTTTATCATAGGTAATGACGGGGATATTTTCTAGTTCTGCTTGTGCCATAATCATGCGATCAAAGGGATCTCTATGGGCAATAGGGAGACTTCCTGCCCTAATAGCATGGCTTGAATTTATAGGTAGTTCAATTAGTCTAGCTTGTGTCAGTAATTGTGAGTATTGTAAGATAATCTCTTTACCTTCGGGAAGCTTTCCAATACGATGTTTCGTAGCTATTTCCCAAGGGGTTGCACTACTTACTAATATCTGATGTTTTGGATTCTTTATTAAGTCTCTACAAAGGGTATTTAGTTTAGGATCATCAAATAGCCACCATAGAAAAATATGGGTATCAATAAGGTATCTTATTCCCATTGTGTTAATTCTTCTTCTGGTAAAGGATCAAAGAAACTCTCACTAAGTTTTCCCTTAAGGATTCCAGGGGTTCGGGGTTTTTCAGTATCTTGTTTTAAACGAAGACGAAAAGATTGAATAAAATTATAAATTTCGGTTAGTTTGTCTTCGGGAATAGTTTTTAGTTCTTCAATAATTTGATTCATTAACATTTTTTTAGTTAACTGAGTTTGGTTACACTCCTTTGGTAACATATTATGACAGTAAAACGTTTCCTACTTCTGATTATAACATTATTATTTGATTATTATGGAACAACAAACAATTAAAATGGGTTACAAATTAACTGATGTCGGGGTTATTCCTGATGATTGGGAGGTTAAAAAAGTTGGCGATATTTGTGATTTTATAGTACCAGGAAGAAACAAACCTAAAAATTTTGATGGTGATATACCTTGGATAACAACACCAGATTTAGAAGATGGAAGGCGGGTTTATAAATCAAAAATTGATCTATATATATCGAAAAATGAAGCCCAAAATATAGGCTCAAAAATAGTTCCTGCTGGTTCAGTTATTATGTCTTGTGCTGGAGAACTAGGAATTGTTGCATTTACTGAAAATGATATTGTAATTAACCAACAACTTCACGCTTTTATTCCCTCTCCAGTTATAAATACATTGTTTTTAATGAATGCTATTAAAACACGAAAAGATTACATTAATAGCATTGCAACAAAAACAGCAGTTCCTTATCTAAATAAAAATAATTGTAATTCGATTCCAATACCCATACCCCCACTAAATGAACAGAAAAAAATAGCAGAAGTATTAAGTGATGTGGATAAAGCAATAGAAAGGTTAGAGAAACTTTTAACCAAGAAGCGTAATATTAAACAGGGAACAATGCAGTTACTTTTGACTGGAAAAAAACGCCTTCCAGGGTTTACTGGGGAGTGGGAAGTTAAGAAGTTGGGGGAATGTCTAATTAAAAATCCAGATTACGGAATTAACGCTTCTGCTGTTCCTTATTCATATAGTTTACCCACTTATATTAGAATTACGGATATATCTGAAAATGGGAGATTTTTAACTAAAAATAAAGCATCGATAGACCATCAAAAAGCTTATGATTATTTGTTACAGTGTGGTGATATTGTATTAGCAAGAACTGGTGCAAGTACAGGTAAAAGTTACTTATATAAAGAAAAAGATGGGCAATTAGTTTTTGCTGGTTTCTTAATAAGAGTAAAAGCAGATTATAATAAATTATATCCTCAGTATCTTAAAATTTATTTAGAAACACAATATTATTGGAACTGGGTAAAGGTTATGTCTATGAGAAGTGGACAACCAAACTTTGGGCAAAACATCACATTTTTATACTCTGTTATAGTATTATGAGAAGCCAATAATACTCCTGTATTAAGGGCTTTTTCATACGCTTGGTATGCTGTAGAATTAGGTGATAATACAGCACTGATTAAGACATTAGCATCTAAAACATAGCGATTAAGTATCACTGTTAAGAATATCCTCTAAAATCTCTGGAGTTAGTCCATTTTCTTCTGCTTCTTTCCCCATCTCTTTCGCTATTTTTTTGAGGCGACTATTTTTTATTTTAACTAAATTTTCATAATCTTTCATAGAAATAATCGCAACATAATTATCGTCATTATTTCTAACAATAATAGACTCTTTTTGTGCTTGCTTTATAATGTCAGCAAAATCTTTTTGTACTTCTGAGACTGAAAGTTGACGCATAAAACTTAATTATTAATTGTACCTATAGCAATCAGAAATGATATATAAGAAGTGATTAGCACATTAGGACATAATAGTATTATGTCCCTACAAGAAGGTATTTGTAGGGGTTTAACACTGTGTTTTACCCTATTCCTAATATTCTCACAACTGGAACCTGATTGTTATACTATAATTATAACGATAAACCTTTACGACTACTATAAAGTGCTTAGATAATTTCTTCATCAGTTTTATCATCCTTCACAAGTATAGAACTGCCATAGAAAAAACAGAGTTAAATGAATAGAATATAATTTTAAGCTATAATAAACTTATCCATAATTACTGCTTAATCAAAAATCAGTAAATTATTTACAAAAAAAATGCTAGATTCAGAAACTCTTAAAAAACTAGAAAATGCTTCTATAGAAGATCGAATAAAAACCATTAAAATTATTTTAAATTCTCTAAAAAATGAAATCAAAAAAACATCGAAAAAAACATCGAAATCCTTCCGTGTTCGTGCCTATAATTTAGGACAAAATATAACAGTTGATCGAGAAGAAATTTATGGAGAACGTAATCAATGAAATTATATAGGTATGGCAATTGTGATATAATCTCATACTAAATCCCAAAAATTATTATCTTTGAATTATAACTATGACAATGATTACAATTGAATCATCAGGACATATTCTTGTTCCTGAAACTATCCGTAAGCAACTAGGACTATTACCTGATACAAAATCAAATATACAAGTTCAAGAAGGTAAACTAATAATAGAACCCATCACCCAACAACCTAATATTATTAATGAAGATGGTTTATTAGTAGTAGATGCTTCCCTATCAGATGACTTAAAAACAATTATTGATGACTTCCGTTCTGAACGAATTCATAAATTATCAACTATATAGCTTTTTATATAATAATAAAACTAACAATACAATAAAAAAATGAGTAATGATGTAGAAAGAGTGACCCAAAATCGTGTTATTACCTTATTCCAAAATAAATTAAACTATGACTATCTAGGAAACTGGAAAGATAGAGAAAATAATAGCAACATAGAAACCCAATATCTCCAGCATTTTCTACAACAACAGGATTATGAAGAGAACTTAATAAAACAAGCGATCGCCCAACTCAAACTATTAATAGTGGTAGATAAACTCTTAACCGGCTTTGATGCACCCTCCGCAACCTACCTTTATATAGATAAAACTATGAAAGATCATGGACTTTTTCAGGCTATCTGTCGCGTTAACCGACTCCATAAACCCGACAAAGAATATGGGTATATAATCGACTACAAAGACCTTTTTAAAAGTTTAGAAAACTCCATCAAAGATTATACAACAGAAGCATTTGAAGACGACGACGACGACGACATTAAAGGGTTACTCGGCGATCGCCTAAACAACGGGAAAGAAAAGTTAGAACAAGCATTAAGTAGTATTAGACTACTGTGTGAACCTGTTAAACACCCCAAAGAGATAGAAAACTATATAAACTATTTTTGTGGAAATGATAACCAAAACCCTCAATTATTGCAACAAACCCAACCCCAACGTTACGTCCTCTATCAACACACCGCCACCCTAGTCCGTGCCTATGCTAACCTAGCCAATGACATGATTAACCTGGGATATACCCGTGAACAAATAGCCCATATCAAAGCCGAAGTCAAACAGTATGAAAGCAGAAGAGAAACCATCAAACTCGTTAGTAGCGACTATATTGATCTCAAAACCTATGAGCCCGATATGCGTCACCTGATTGACAGTTATATCGGTGCAAAAGAGAGCCAAAAAATCACCACCTTTGATGACTTTACCCTGATTGAACGACAGTGGGTCAGTCCCCACTCTCAGCTTGCGGAGTAGGGAAGGAAAGCACGACAATTTGAGGACTCAATGTCCGAAAAATTGTCAAATTAACTTTTGGGAGCATCTTGATT
>JASJEA010000050.1 GCA_030064935.1 Crocosphaera sp.
CTCTACTCTTAATCTTGTCAGGTTGAAATTATGTCTTGCAACCCCGAACGTCAGTTCATCTGTTTTCCCACTCATCCCTAGCGGGGTTCCAAGCCATAATTTTTTATGGGACAAATGATGTGCGGAATGTGGGTTAAAACCTCTCCTTCTTGATGCAATTCGATGTTGATGTAAACCAGCAACATCGAACGGTACCGCTTTTTTCAAAAAAGTAAAAAGCATGACTTGATGCCAATCTTATTACCTTATGGTAGAGAGAGGTAATTACCCATTATCCATTATTTATGAAATCTTTAAAGGTTCTCGAACCAAACGGATATATAAATGTTTAAACGTAGAACGAATCACTCTCGGTAGTCCAAAATCAATGGGCATCGTTTTATCAGGTAATAACCAATCATCTACTTGTAAGTCATGAGGATGACACAAAGGAAAGCTAATATCTGATAAATTGCTGGTTAACCCTAACCGTCGTTGAGCAACAAAAGTCGGGATTAATTCAGGAGATACCTTTAACACCTCAATCATAGCCCTATCCAAGGCAAAAACATCAGTGGAAGCCCCTAAAATCCCTAGTTCTCTCGGTTCTCCATTACTGGGGCCATTCCCTTCATGACCGATAATACCATCGATAATGGTTAAATTAGGGGCGATAGCCTTAGCAGTTTCCACCAACATTGCTCCGAAACGGTGAGCATCTTTTCCTGCTTCCATATGCCACCAAGCCTTCATTTTACCGGGGACACAACCAAAGAGATTTTTCACACCCAAAGTCAAGGTTAATTGTAGATGGGATTTAACTTTAGGAAGATTAATCACCACATCCGCATTCATCGCTTCTTTGGACAAACGCAGACTATCAAAATGCTCACTCTGGGGAGTGTAGCGTTGGCCGTGAAATTCCACCACCTCTAAATCCAATTCGTCTATAATAGAGCCATAACCATTGGCTAAGGCAACGCCACGGGCGGTTCCGAAGGCGGGGCTATCTCCTAAAAAGGGTTGTCCTCCTGCTTCTTTAACCAACTGAGCAACACAATAGACGATTTCAGGACGAGTAACACATTCTTTTGTGGGACGACTTCCGGTTAGTAAATTAGGTTTTAAGAGGACTCTTTGATGGGGTTTAACAATGGTTTTGATGCCACCTAAAGGTTCTAAAAGTTGTTCGAGAGAAGCTTTTAGTAAAAGGAGATCGTAAGAATGGGCAGATAATAAACTAACGCTAGACATAGATAATTGTTTTGAATTGATTTATTTTTCATGTTATAAGCTGTTTTACATTTAAACCAGACATTATTAAGTTAAGCAACGAATTAGTAAACGCAAGCTGAATTCTATGTTCTGCACCCTAAATTGGGTTAGTCATTGCTTGTGTTGTCAAATCGTCCTCAGAATTTGAAGTGATTTTATTTTCCTCTTCTTGAGTCTTTTCTATAGATTCAGAAGTTGGGCTTTCTGATGATGCTTCCTCTATTGGTTTTTCTTGTTGCTCTTCTTGAGTGGTTTCTATCGCCTCAGAAATTGTATTTTCTGCGGGCATATTCTCGATCTGGTCCTCTTGTTTTTCTGTATTTGTTTCCGTTGAAGTTTCCTCAGAAGTAGATGGTTTAGAGACTTCACTTTCAGTGTGGATTGCTTCTTCTTCTATGTCTGTTGGTTCAGTATTTAAAACCTCTGGAGATTCCTTCTCTTCCTCATCAATCTTATCTTCCGTAACCGTTGTTTCCTGACTCACACTACCATTGAGATCCCATGAAAGATTTTCTTGGATCAAACTTTTAATTTTATCTTCTTCCTCAGCCGTTAATTCTCCAGGTTCCCCCATTAATTCCTTGTAAATCCTAATATATTTAGCTGCTGATTGATACCAACTAAAATCTTGAGTCATACATCGCTTTTGTAGCTTTTGCCAATCTGCTTTAAAGCGAAATGCTTCCCAAGCCCGAATCATAGACACTAACAACTCTAAAGGCTCATAATGATCAAAACAGTAACCCGTTCCTGCTTCTTGGATAGGATCATAAAAACTGACTGTATCCACTAATCCCCCAGTACGCCGTACAATGGGAACACAACCATAACGCATGGCAAATAATTGACTAATGCCACAAGGTTCAAAACGAGAAGGCATCAAAAACACATCAGAGCCCGCATAAATACGACGAGATAAGACATCATTATAGAGAATTTGCACTGAAACACGGCCAGGATAACGGGCTGATAGTTGCCAGAGTTGGTTTTCGTAGTAATTATCTCCACTGCCCAACACCACTAATTGAGCATCGGTATGGGCCAGAAAACGATCTAAAATTTGAAGGACTAAATCGATCCCTTTTTGTTCCACCAAACGGGTAACCATCCCCATCACAAAGGCATCTTTATTAATTTCTAAGCCTGTTTCTTCCTGAAGACCAACTTTATTAGCAATGCGTTTTTCTAGCGTATCAGGGGTAAAGGATTGATAGATAAGGGTATCCTTGGCAGGGTTGTACACCTCCATATCAATACCATTGAGAATTCCCACCAAGTTATCACGAAAATGAGACAATAACCCATCCAGTCGTTCTCCATAAGCAGGAGTTTGGATTTGTTGGGCGTAGGTAGGGGAAACCGTGGTAATACGTCCCGCAAATTTAATGCCAGCGGCCATGGCATTATCTCCATCCATATACCAAGGGCACCAGGTTTGATTTTCTAAAAAGCCACGGTTCGGCCCTTGATAGGCTAAGTTATGAATGGTAAAAACCGTTGTAATATCAGGGGTTTCGTGCATCCAAACGGGAATCATCCCGGTATGCCAATCATGACAGTGGATAATCTCAGGTTTCCAAAAATTCCAGGCAAATTCGGCAGCCGCATTGGAAAAGAAGGTAAACCGCCAATATTCATCATCTCCATAGATACGGCGAGGGGAAAAACTATGATGTTCTAAGAGGTATAACGTAACATTGCTCTGAGGCAAAGTCGTTTGATAGACAGCAAACTCTTGAGACATGGCATTGCTACGCCACACTGGTTCTGAGGGAACTTCTATTTTATCGCCGAGAAAACCGTAGTAGGGCATGATAATTCGCACATCATACCCTAGTTTATGTAAAGCTTTGGGTAATGCTCCGATGACATCCCCCATTCCGCCGGCTTTGGCTAGAGGGGCGACTTCAGCCCCAACAAATAAAATTCGCATTCTTAAATTTAGGTTCCCTTTGTTTGCCAGTCTTTTGACATCCTCTCACATTTTAATATAAAGCTGTCATAGAACTATAGGGTTTCTAACCAAAGTTTTCGATAATGTTTGACTGTCGGTTGGTGACAATCCTCTCATTTATTGATTCTCCGCTTTAGATTAGTCGGTTTTCGCCATAACCTCTATTTTTGAGACTCCCCGCCCGAAAGAGCGGGACCAAAACTCCTAATTTTTTGCTCATCAAACTGAGGTCAAACTAAAATCAATATCTGGCCCAATAGGAACAACTCCAGTGGGATTAATGGTTTTATGACTTTGATAATAATGTCCTTTGATATGTTGAAAATTGACAGTTTCTGCTACTTTGGGAAAATTATATAATTCTCTTACATATCTCCATAGATTAGGATAGTCAACTATTCGCTTTTTATTACATTTAAAATGTCCCACATAAACCGCATCGAATCTCACTAATGTGGTAAAAAGTCGCCAGTCTGCTTCTGTGAGTTTATCTCCTATTAAATATTGCGAGTTTGATAGTCTTTCTTCTATCCAATCTAGGGTTTCAAATAACGGATTAAATCCTTCTTCATAGGCTTCTTGAGTAGTGGCAAACCCTGCTTTATAAACCCCATTATTAACAGTCTTATAAATTCTGTCATTGATGGTATTAATTTCTTCCCTTAACTCTTCTGGATAATAGTCTCCAGGTTGCGCTCCCATTTCATCGAATGCACTATTAAATATTCTGATAATTTCTGAGGATTCGTTATTAACAATAGTATTTGTTTTCTGATCCCATAAAATAGGTACTGTTACCCTTCCTGTATAGTTTTCATCGGCTTTTTTGTAAACTTCATATAAATAATTCGCTTGGTGAATAGGATCAGGAATGACTCCTTCTCCCGGTTCAAATGTCCAGCCAAACTCTCCCATGAACCAATGAACCACAGAAACAGATATCATCTCTTCGAGCCCTTTAATTGCCCTAAAAATTAAAGTTCTATGAGCCCAAGGGCAAGCATAGGAAACGTAGAGATGATAACGGTTAGCTTCTGCTTTAAACCCGTCTTTTCCATCCCTTGTTATGCAGTTGCGAAACTGCGATTGTTGACGAATAAAACGGCCACCTGTACTTTTGGTATCGTACCATTGATCATGCCAAACTCCATCAATTAATAATCCCATTGCGCCTCCTAATTAGTTTGTGAACGTACTTTTTCGGTGTAATCTTTGGGTTTAAGTTGACGGAACCATTGTAATATGAATTGACGCACATTAACAGGTAAATAGGACATTAATAAGCCTAACTTAACTCTTTTAGAATCGCCTAAAATCTGTTTGGATGCCTGTAAAAGTTTCCTGCCTTCTTCTGTGTTTCCCTGTTCAATTAATCTTAATCCTAAATCCTGTTGTGTTTGGGATAATTTGATAATGCGTTTTTTTTCTAATACTTGATCAGAAAACCGATAACCACCAATACAATGGACTTTAGCTTGCAGAAAGTGCAAATTTTGTCCTAAACTGGTTTGTCCCCCATGAAAGCGATATTCCATCAAATATTGAGGAAGAAAATAACCTACTTTTCCAACTAATGCTAATCTAACTAACAAATCAAAATCTTCACATCCATCTGCTTTTGGGTTCATATAATCAACTTCTTTTAAACAAGAATAACGAAATAAAGTTGATCCCACTTGTAAACTTTGACGCTCAAAAGTCTGCCAATCTAAGTCTTCAATAATCCCTTCTTTTAGCTGGTCTTTTCCCCAACGAATAGTATTTTCTTTTGTCGCTGATTCACTCCTTTGACTATCCTTATTAATGATCCAATGATTAGTACAAACAAAGTCAACCTTTTTACTTTCATCTAACACTTTAACTGTTTTTTCTAGAAACTCTGGCGTTAACCCATCATCGTCATCGAATTTAATAAAATACTCACCTTTAGCTGCCTCAAAACCAGAACGCATATTAAGACTTCTTCCTATGTTTTTCTCATGGCGAATATAACGGATTCGACTATCTTTAAATTCTGCCACAACATCAGGAGTATTATCAGGAGAACCATCGTCGCAGATAATCAGTTCAAAATCAGAATATGTTTGACTAAGAACCGTATTGACTGCATACTTAAGGTAATGAGAACGGTTATAAGTGGGAATACAAACACTAACTTTAGCCATAATATTTAGGAAATTGTTCGCTTAATTTTACCCATAATTCCCTGGAGTTTTCGAGTAGCTTTGGTTAGAGAACTTGGAGGAAGTAATTGCTTGGGTTTTTGCTCAGGATTTTTTAGAAAACGATAGTGTAAAAATATATCTTTATACTTAATGTTAGCATCTTCTCCTTGACATAATCGCGCAAAATCTGCTGAAGCATAATTCATATAATGAATACGATGAATGGGTTTTAATCCTTGTTCATTGTAAAGGACATTATCAATGTTTACAAACGGATCAGAATCGGCACAATTGCCGGTTCTCTCTTTGCCATTAGGACTTTGGGTAAAGTTATAAATAGGTCTTTCACAACGTAAAGTCATGTAGTTATAGATAAAAACATCATCCCACCAACCAATTTTATTAATCCATTCAACTTCTCTTTTATTAATTAATTTGTCTTCCAAATCTGCTAATTCTTGAGGAGGAAATAATCCTTTTTTTGCGGCAAAAAAACTAGCATCGTGAATTTTTGGTCTGACTTGTTCTTCTGTATAACATCCACTGGCTTCTATGAGGGGAATATTTAAGGCTGTGGTGGCTGTGGGTTTACGATGTTCCCAATCATTAAAAACGAAATCATAGTCTTTTAATTTCTCAAAAACATCCGCTACAGGTTTCATGGCTAAATTGTCAGCTTCATAGAAAACAAACTGTTCAAAATCACCATCAAAAGCCAAAAATTTACGATGCAAATTGCCCTGATACCATTTGGGGCGACTGGTTTTGCTTTCTTGATTTCTTGGATGTGCTTCCCACACTTTATAAGCGAAATTATCCCATCTTTCGATAGATTCTTGATTATCGAATAAACTTAAATTGGGTCGATTCTTAATCGCTTCTTTTACCTTATCTAAACGCTGATCATAAGGAATAATACAGATAGGAAGGGATGGATCAACGTTGGCTTCAATGCTATTGAGTAAGGCAATTAGTTGGTCATAAACAACATCATTGGCTAGGGTGTAAATTCCTTTCAATACCATTTCTTATACCTCAATACCTAAGGTTGAGCGACTAATAATTGAGCAATTTGATAAACTTCAAAACCAATAAACAAAAACAAAATCACTGTCACCAACTTATTAAGCCAGGGAAGATTACCTTGGCCAAACAAAGAGGCAACAAACTTGACAATGACAATTCCCATCCCTAGGAGAATCAAAACTTTACCTAAGCCCATAGTTTTTTTACCTAAAATTAACGTTTGTTTCCCGATGACTTGTTTAACCTGAGTTTGATATCAGGAAATCTGTATCCAACTGACTCAAATCAGTAGTCTCAAACCCTCAGTGTATCCTTTAAAAAATTATAACTCCGAACCCACGTGGTTTAAGGATAACAAATTAGCCCCTTGTTGGAATAATTATTTAGTTAAGATAGGGGAATGTAGAATTTACAGTCAATTTTCTGGCTCATTCTCCATTACCCTGATCTAGTCGTCGTCAAGCAAAACCTACTGAGTATTGCTCAACCTCCCACATACCAAACCTGCCCTGTTATTGCTTACCAAAGTAGGCTTTTAATGCCTCTTGAACAATATGATTCATGGGCCGATTTTCTGCTTGGGAGGCTTGTTTAAGTTGAGCAAACATAGGATCACTAATGCTAACCCGATGTTGATTTTTGCGGACACGACGGCGTTTTTTGGGCTTGTAAGTTTCCGAGAAACTTCTCAATGCCTCAAACCCGACTCTATGACAAAACTGCCCAAAGCTCTCTTGCTCGATTTTCTCTTGCTGAAAATAGACGAATAGAGGTTCTAAAAACTTTTCGATGTCCTGATCAGCTAATTTATTGATGTAGGGTTGTGCCAGTTGGGTTTGATTGGGATCACCTCCTAACCAAATTTGATACATTCCTGGTGCGCTGCCGACAAACCCTAATTCTGCCATGTAGGGGCGGGCGCAACCGTTGGGACATCCCGTCATTCTAATGACGATTTTTTCTCCCTCTAACCCTAGATTATTCAAAACCCCTTGAATACGGTCCAAAATACCAGGCAATGCCCGTTCTGACTCAGTTATGGCCAACCCACAAGTGGGCAGTGCGGGACAAGCCATAGAATAACGAGTTAAGGAATCAATTCTTTCTGGTTCAGTTACAATGCCACAATGGAGCAAAATGCTCTCAATGCCTGCTTTATGCTCCGGGTCAATCTCGTATAAAATCAGATTATGATTGGCCGTCAGACGCATGGGTAAAGCGTATTCGTCGGTGATTTTTTTCAGGGCCGTTTTCAGTTGGAAACTCCCCTCATCTTTAACCCGACCATTTTCGATGGAGATCCCTAAAAATAGCTGACCATCTCCTTGCTCATGCCATCCTAGATAGTCCTGGTATTGCCAGTCAGGGAGGGGTTTAAAGGGTTCTATGGTTTTCCCTAAATAGGTTTCGACTTGAGCTTTGAATTTATCGAGCCCCCAGTCTTCAATCAGGTATTTCATGCGAGCATGACGACGTTGAGTGCGATCGCCGTAGTCTCGTTGGGTGGCAAGAATAGCCTTAATTAAGTCGTATACATCTTCTTTATCCACATAGCCCAAGGGATCGGCTAGTCTAGGAAAGGTTTCTTCTTTATTGTGGGTACGCCCCATGCCTCCCCCGGTTAGGACATTGAACCCTTCAAGTTGCCCACTGTCGTCGATCATAACCACTAAACTAACATCGTGGGTGTAGAGATCGATAGAGTTATCCCCTGGGACTGTAACGCTACACTTGAATTTACGTGGCATATAATGTTGCCCGTAAAGGGGTTCTTCCGTTTCTTCAAAGACGGTTCCGTTGCCGTTGCGTTGGCGGGCGGCAGTGACTTCGGGGGCTTCTTCTGCACTGATGGCCTTTTCTCCATCTAACCAGATTTCATAATAAGCGTTGGTTTGGGGGCGCAATAAGTCAGCTATGTTGTCGGCATATTCCCAAGCATACTGATAGTCTGGTCTATTTTTGTAGGGGGCTGGAGGGGCCATGACGTTGCGGTTGAGATCCCCACACGCGCCTAGGGTTGATCCCATGCTCTTCACAATGGCGGCGATGGCTGCTTTTAAGTTTTGCTTTAAAATGCCATGAACCTGAAACCCCTGTCTGGTAGTAACTCGTAGAGTATGATTACCATATTCATCGCTCAAGCTATCTAAGGTAGAATAGAGTTGCGCAGGGATAAAGCCTCCTGGGTTACGGGTGCGCAACATGAACTGATAATCTTTTTCTTGTCCTTTGGCTCGGTTATCTCGGTTATCTTGTTGATAGGAGCCATGAAACTTGAGAATTTGAACAGCGTCTTCGCTAAAATGGCTACTGTCTTCTAAGAGTTGCGTTTTTAGGGGTTCTCTTAAAAAGTTGCTACTTTCTTTGATTTTTTCTAGTTTAGAAACTTTGCGGGTAGGTGAAACGGGAGTTTTGACCATTGCAATAAATATTAAATGCGGTACTAATTTAGCTTTTCTCGCTGGGGTCTCAGTGATCCTTTCCATTTTAACTTTTTTGCGGTTCCCTAATTCTTTAAAAAATGTGACAGTCTTTTATCTGAAGTCTCATGATTTTTTCAAGTATATTGATTTTAAAAAAAGTAATTAGCTGTATTTTGTTCAATTTTTAGCCTTAAATGATTAAAAATTTAATTATTTAAAACTAAAAAATAGGTTGATTCCTGTTTAATCAATCGCCATTAATGGTGCAATCTAGAAAATACTAAAAATCATCCAATGGAGTCAAGTTTATTTTTATATATTTCCATAACAATCAAGGGAAACTATGCTTTGAAGATTGGTTTCAAATTTCTGTATCAAATCTTGACTAGATTGCATTTCACTGGCGACGCAAAATTAACTGAAGACATCTTATGGAATCTTTTTTTCGGCGCTCGCCGTTTATCTGTGTATTTACTTTTTAGCCAACCCAAACTATACAAGAGGATGTTGGGAATTATCTAATATTCTTCTGAATCGCTAAAAGTAATAACACGGGGTTTACTTAACTTTTCCAGAATTGGCTTAATTTGTTTTATTTCTGTAATCATAGAGTCAGAAAGTTCCCGATTAACCTTCAATTGTTCATCCAAGGTTTCTAGAAATTTACTTTTTTCCTCTAGACTCATTTGATTAATTTTTTCAATTTGTTCGATTAAACTGCCACTTAATTGTTGTAATTTTTCTACCTCAGATATAAAGCTTTTGGAGAAATTTTCTGCTGCTTGTTTAGCATAAATTTGTGCCGGTTCAATTAGAGATTCGGGGTTAGGTAAATATTCTTGAAATGCTTGACGGATAGATTGATTAATCCCGTCATAATCTAAAGCTTCACCTTTCTCCTTGAGACGGGGTAAAACTAAGTCATTGACATAAATATCAATTCTTAATAATAACCGAGATTCCATGCGCTCTACTAACACCAAAGGAATCATGACTAGAACACTTAATAATAAAGCTAAAAGAGTGGTATCAAATGCCACCGCTAAACCACTGGTAACTGTTCCAATTCCCTCTTTAATTTGTTCAATTTCTCCTGCTTGTTCTAGGAAACTAGAAAATCCATTCACCGCTTGACTAATGCCAATTACCGTACCAATAAATCCCAATAAAGGAATGGCCCAAACTAAGACGCGAGGAAAGGTATAGGAAGACTCAGAAGCACTTAGATAAAAAGTAGAATCATCTAAGGCTAATTCTGAGGCAATTTTACGACTTCCTGATTGAATATAAGCTCCTAAAATACGACTACAACGAATCGGTAATAGTTGATTATGTTTAGTTAAATTATTTTGTAGCGTCAATAAATCCCGCGCTCGCGGATTATCAAAAGTCACTGTTTGAGGAACCCAAGAACGACGGAGAGAGAGGCTTTCTTGTTGTAACTTAATCAGTTTAATAACTGTTAAGGAAACCACAAAAGAAGCTAGATACATCACCAAATATTGAGTAAATCCTCTTTCGTATAAAAGAACTCCGATAAAGGTAGTTCTAAAGAACAATAGGGTCAGGGTATAGAGTAAAATTAATAACATTAAAGCCATTAGAGAAACTAGCCAAAAATTAACCTCTAATTTTTGACGTTGAGAATCTCCGGATAATAATAAATATTGATTGGTTTCTTTACTTTTTGTATTCATCCTCGATAACAAGATAGGTTTATGACAAGGGTAACAGAATGTTAAAGGTTGTCCCTTGATTGAGTTGAGAAATCACCTGAATTGTTCCTCCCATCCCTTCTACTAAGGTTTTGACGATAGATAAACCCAGTCCGGTTCCCCCAATGTTACGACTTCTGGCTTCATCTACCCGATAAAATCGCTCAAAGATACGAGTTTGATCCTTTAAGGGAATGCCCACACCCTGATCGCACACTTGTACTTTAGCAAACCGTTCATCTTGCTCAAGTTTAATGACAATTGGCTCATCAGACTTAGAGTATTTAACTCCATTGTCGATCAAATTCAATAACACTTGTTTGAGGCGATTTTTATCCCCTTTAACCGTTACTGAATCAGTTGGGAGAGCGAGTTCAATTGAGACGGGGTATTGAGCAACCATACCCTTGATTTCAGATAATAACTCATTGAGGACAACGGTTTCTAGATGAAAATAGATCCGTCCATTTTCAGCCCTAGCTAAGTCTAATAAATCTTGTAATAATTGGATGGTTCGATCTGCTTCTGATGAAGCGGTTTCCAGAGCCTCTCGTTGAATATCTGTTAAGTTATTTCCCCGACGCAAGGTACTTTGTAAATAGCCTGAAACCACTGTTAAAGGAGTTCGTAACTCATGGGAAACATTACTGACGAGTTGACGTTGATCTTCCCAACTGTCTGAAAGACGAGTGAGAGTCGTTTGTAGGGTTTGGGCTAACTCTTTGACTTCACTGGGAGCATTTTCTAGCTCAATTTGAACCTCCCCTAATTTTTCGGCCGAAATGTCCTTTGTCGTCTCGCTCATGCGCTTTAAAGGCTTCAGGGAGGTTTTGATATACCAAGCGATGGCAACTGTCATACAAACTGTGACTATGGCACTTACTAAGATCAGAGTTCCCATCAAAGTGAGAAACATAGTTTCATCGGCAGTGATATCTTGAGCAATATAAACTCGTCCTAAGTTAACCCCTCGAACCACTAAATCTGTGGAACATAAGAGCCAATAACGATTATTTAGCAATTTTAACTCTGGTTGAAGAGGAATGTCTTGCAAAGAGACTAAATGGGTTCCCTTTATGCCCATTTTTAAAACCGGTGACTGAGCTAAGAGGTTTCCTTGAGGGCTTTTAACCCATAATAAGGTTTGTGGGGTAGAGAGATTATCAATGGCTTTTTGGGTCCCTTCTTCTAGAGAAACCATATCACTATAGATTTCTACATCATGAGGAAAACGACCGGCAATATAGCGTGTATTATTTTTATGGGTTACAACTAGAATCTTCTGCATTGTCAAGCTGATACTGGTTACCACCCCGGTTAACCCCAAAATAGACACGGCAGCGATACCTAGCGTGAGTCTAATTCGCAAGGAATTGGGGTTAAACATGGTTCTAAAACGAGGAAACCCTTTGATGAGTAACATTGATTAATTAACTAAGGATGATCTTATCTATGATCCCAGATGAAACTAAGATACCCATGATCTTAAGCTGAATTTTCCCTGAATAATCATTCAAGCATTATAGTTTAGGGTTGAGGCTCTTTGATAGTATCCTGGGAAAAGAGCTTTTCTCGATAATATTGTTATTCATTACTAAAGAGACAATGTCAGAACCATTTAGATTTCATAGTGGTCAAGTCGCTCATAGTGCAAAGGATTTAATCGGAGTCTGTCATCAGTCTCCTCAAGAGGTAATTTATCACTTAAAACGGGGTGACTTTGAGAACTGGTTAGCTTATATTGGGGAGACGGAAATTGCTGAAAAAGTGGCGCAAGTTCGTCAAAATTCTGTTTCTGATGAGGAGAAATTACAACAATTTTTAGACATTCTACAACCTCCTGAACCTAAAATCGTAACACCGACTTCTGTACAGGAGGAGACAACATCTCCCTCAACCCCCTCTATAGCTCCTCCAAGTTCGACTACTGCTACTCCAGAGGTGGAAGAAACTACTTCTATAACTTCAGAGATTGAGGAAACCACTGCTACTCCAGAGGTGGAAGAAACTACTTCTATAACTTCAGAGATTGAGGAAACCACTGCTACTCCAGAGGTAGAAGAAACCACTGCTACTCCAGAGGTGGAAGAAACTACTTCTATAACTTCAGAGATTGAGGAAACCACTGCTACTCCAGAGGTGGAAGAAACTACTTCTAAAGTAACTGAGACTGAAGACAAAAGCTCAACAGAAATAAACTCATCCCTTAGCCAAGAAACTGAAACCGAAAAAGTCAAACCAATTGCTCCACCTAATGAATATCCTGACGAAATGCCTATCCCTAATAGTGCTTTCGCCAAAGCGATGACAGACTTTGTTAACCGCTATATTAGTGAGCAATAAGTAATTCTGAAAAGCCTAGGAGTTAATAAATTCACAAGTTCCTCACTATGTTCCGGTGCTATCGCACAGAATTTGTTTTTGAGACAGAGACTTATACGCTGTCTCAAAAACTATTATCATTAAAACTTATGCTAAGTTTCCTGAATATCCAATAAATATCCTAATACTGCTCCTATCAGTTCAGCTAAAATACTAATAATTCTGAAAATGGCAGTGGTTGTTAAAATGACCTCAATGGGAAACGTTGATGTTTCTAAGAGGGCGATAATTGAAGCTTCAAAAACTACCAAACCTCCGGGGGCACCAGGAATCACTAAACCCAGTAACCAAGAGAAACTAAAGGCACTAATAATAATTGGTATTTGTTGAAAAGAAATAGACATAAATGCCGTTAAAGCAAAAATAAACCCCAATCCTCTTAACAATAAAAATATAATTTCACCAACTAAAATCATACCAGGATATTTCTGTAAATAAATAGTTTCTGTTTCTTCTTTTTTATTGGATTTTATCTTTTTAACAAAGCCAATAACTCCGTTAATAATAATGGGATGAATTCCAACTAAAACACAAATTAAAAGAAAAAATTGTAAGAATAATATATTTATATTCTGTGTAGTTTCGATAATACCAATACTATGACTTAATAAAGCAATCAATAAAGCAGCAGCAGCCATTAATAAAGGTTCTAACAACACACTTAAACTAGCCACTGGCAAGGAAAATCCTTGTTTAGAAACAGCATTAATGCGACCATAAAAATGACCTACATTCCCAGGTAAATACTTATAAATATTGGTGACTAAATATATTTTTAATCCCCATTGATAAGAACAATGCTGATTAAATAATTGCAGTATTTTTATCCAAACGAAAGCAGACCAAATATGTGCCAATAAAGTGATTATTAAAGCTAAAAATAAAAATAGCCATCCTTGAGAATTAATTGTTATTTCGGTAACTGCTTGCCAATGATTTCTAAAAGTTGAAATAATAAAAAATAGGGTAATTCCGAGTATTATCCACTTTAAATAAGATTTAATTGATGACATAATAAACCAATATATAATAATTTTACTTAATAATAATACAAGCTCAGCATTTTTTTACGTTGAGAGAAAAAAAATAATATTGATAAGTTAGTTCTCAATTTCTATTACTGTAGAAACATCTTGTTCATTTTTAATTTCCTGGGATACTTCAATTTCATTAGAGACAGGGGTATAAATATCACATTCAATTTCTGGAACTCTAATAGTAATAATTAATGAATAACGAACATTTTGATCGTAACATTCAAGATAACCTTTTTCTTTCCACCATCCACCAACAGGAAAAACTCCGATCATTTTTCTTGAGGCTAAATCGACCGCATTACCAGTCCATCTATCAGAATGTAATGACCCTTTATTTCTTAAATTCTCACCCAGAAACCAGTTATCATTCTCTCCACTGCTTGAAATTTTTTTACCTTTTTCTCTCATCTCTTTATTAATTCTTTTCTCAAAGTCTGTATTACTTTCTAATGGTCTTTTTACTTTAAATCTTAACCCATGTGAAGCATAATTGTGTTTTTTTGTCCAACCACGTTCACCAGGATTAGGTTCAATAAAGTAAGATAATGTCACTTTTAATTCTACATTAGTTTCTCCTAATTTTTCTAATTCTTCAGTCGGCCAAGGTAACTCATGAAAATTCATGTCATTGGTTTTAATATTCTTGTTTTCTTTAACAAACGGTTTAACTTGATCTTCAATAATTAGGGTTAAGTCATTATTTGCACTTCTTAAAGCTCTTTCTAAATCAGGGACTCCATAACCATATCGACGAATAATAGAAGATTTTTTAGTTTGAGAAGAAGCTGATTTAAAATGCTTTTTCATTGCTGGTGTCCATTCTGCTGAATGTACAATCAAAGCACGGATTGTTTCTGGCCAATATTTAGGTTTTTCTGCTAATATTTTTGCAGCCATATAACTTGCTAATGCAGTGGCACAACTGGTGTCTGACATTGTTTCAAATAATCTTCTTTGAGGAAGATGATAAGTCGTTAAAACAGACAAATCATCAATATTTTCGGCTGAATTTTCTCCATCAGAAGCATAATTTCCCCCTTCAAAAACAACATCAGGACGAATGGGCCATTGATTTTCCCAAGAAACAGAAGTACGACTTCTCGGAGATAAATCACCACAGGGTGCAACAGGTTCCCAACCGTTAAAGTCAGGATGAGTAATATTAACTTTTTCGGTATAAGCTCCAACAATTAAAGCATTCCAAGCTTGTGCAGGGTTTTCAATTGTTGCTACATCATTGATATTAAGATAATCAGACGCATATATATCATCTCGAATATTTCCTGCTGAAATAATCATCAATCTTTTATAATTCTCATCACCAAAACAAAGTTGATCAATTGCTGCTGACCAAGATGAGGGCGTACCAAAATTAGGAGAAGGTTTAGGACTTGTTACCGCTATACAAAAAATTCGTTTTCTTTTTGGATTTTGAATTTCGGGAAGAGATACCCCTTGCTCTGTAATTGCTCCGTATAATTCGGGTTCATTTTCTCCAACAGGGGGAAGAATTTTGACTGATTCTAAACAGTGAGCAAGGGTTATATATTCAGAAGATGTTAAAGCTTCAAATAAATCAGAATAAAGAACTAACCCAGCCATTTGAGTTCCGTGTCCATGATGATCATTTGTTTCCCAAGTTGGATCACAGGTATATAAGTCAGCAGTATCAAGACCTTTTTGAATAAGTTGATGTCTCCAATTAACTCCCGTATCAAGCAGACATACAGCAACAGCATTATCTCTAATATCGATATCATATCTCAGTGATTCAAGTCTATTCTCTAAATCTCTTACCCATTGTTGCTGCTCAATTAATCCCATTTCAAGAAAAAATGAAGGAGTATCTTTAGCAATTCGTAATTCAGCAATAGTATCAGAATTTTTAATGATTTGTTCTATAGCTTCTACGTTAGCCATTACTAAGACAACAATTCTTTCTAAGAACTTGATTTGTTGAGGTTTCATAAGAATGTCTAATCTTTGTGCGATAGTTTGAAAGTTTTCTAACTGATCACGACGTAACCAAACTTCCCACCAAATAGCTTGTCCATTTTGAGGAAACAAGTCAAGACTATCAGTAAATAATGATTCAACTGTGCCAATTTCAACATTTTCTAGTCTGGTTATTAATGCTTCATTTTTAGGACGGCCTGATAGTAGTAATAATAAAAATATAAATCTATTTAGTTTCGTATCTATTAGAAAAAGTAGAGCAACAATTTCTAATTTTTTCTGATTAAGTTTATCACTAGGTTTATTATTTTTATTACAATACTGTTCGACTTTTTTCTGAAAAAAATCTGTAGCTGACTCTGGAACAAATACAGTGGCTTTAACTATATCTTCTTGCTCAAGAGAAGGTTTAACGGAAACAAGTTCAATTTTTTGTCTTCCATTTCCTAAGCTCTCAAAAGCATTTGCATCATCTTTTTTTACTTCAAATTCTAAATAAAATCCAGGTTTACCAACAGCAATTTCTGATAAACGAGATTCTAATTGTTGACGTGCTTTTTCAATGGCTTCACCAATTTTACGCTGTAACTTTTCAGCGTGTTCTTTTCGAGCTCTATAGGGTGGTGAAGTTTTTCTTCCACCTGAAGATGTCGATGTATATTTTGCCTTTTTACCATTGTTGCGTAGATACAGGTGAGGAAGAGTACGTGAGCGTTTGACCATTCTATTAATTAATTTTCTTTAGTTATCGAAACTCATCTCTTTACGTTCCATAATAGCTGAAATCAAAGATTTTTCGCTAACTTTACCACTATTTGATAATACTGCTTGCTTTGCTGCTTCATCTGTTGCTCTCACAATTTCAGCCTGAGCAAGTCCGGTTGCTTTCTCTATAATTTGTGACCAATCTGTCCATTCAAGTTCAAAACTTATTAAACGAGTTTGAATCAATTCACAGATGATATCTGAATCAGGTAACTTGTATTTTATGACATCATCAAATCTTCTAAAAAGAGCTTTATCTAATAAGTTAGGATGGTTGGTTGCTGCAATAATCAGACTATCTCCTTGATCATTTTCTAAAAACATTAAAAACGAGTTAAGAATCCGTCTAATTTCTCCCACATCATTCGTGTTTTGACGTTGCGTACCGATGGCATCAAATTCATCAAAAAAATAGACCCCTTTTGTCATTGTCATTGCTTCAAAAATGAGTTTTAATCGACTAGCAGTTTCTCCCATATATTTACCAATGAGACTATCATATAGAGTAGTAAATAAAGGTAATTGAAGCTCTCCTGCTAAAGCTGCTGCTGTCATAGTTTTTCCGGAACCAGGAGGCCCCACTAACAACAATTTACGACGAGGTGTAAGATTATATTCTCGTAGCCGTTTTCCTTGTCTTTGCTCAGTTAACACCCGTTTTAGTCGAAAAGCCAGTGATGAAGGCAAAATCATATCGGACAACCTCGTATCTGGATATCTCACGGAAACAAGGTTAGCTAAATCTCCTTTAGGTTTTACTAAGGGAATGGGAGCAGATGTTTTTTCTATGACAGATTTTTGAGCTTTTGCCTGGTCTATTAATTCTCGAATTTCCTGCGCTAATTTACCATGTCCCAGTCTAGCTTCATGTGCAGCCATCTGTAGAGCAGCAGAATAGAATTGCTGCTCCTCCCCTTCCACATGACTTCTTAGAAGTGCTAAAATATGGCGAGCGGTGGACATAATCGTTTTTTAAGTTAAACTCCTCATTATACTAAATGATCTTCAGCCTGAGTGATTATAAACATAACAATAAAGTTTTTATAATGTATTTTCAAAGTATTTAGTATAATTATACTATAAGATATGCTTGTTTTAGTGAATGTGGCTAATATAGGTAACATTTTTCTCTTGTTTATTAGTTGTTGTACATTTTTGAATTACTTAGTAAACAATATCCACTTTAAATAAGATTTAATTGATGACATGATAACCTAGTTTTACAAAAAATTAGCAAAGTATAAACAATATAGTTTACAACTAGCAAATACTTGTTTTCCCTGTAATTTAACTACTCCCATACTGGCTAATTTATAAGCAATTATCCTTTCTAATTGAATGGGTTCTTTTGCTTTTATTACTTTAGCAAAAGCCTGAGCTAGATCAGGATTTTTTTGTAAAGTAATTAGATGATTTTGTAGATGATGATGATAAATACCTGTGGGGGTAGATGCTTCTTCTAACAATTGTTTCATGGTTATTTTATCTTGATATAAATGATAAAGAGCCAGACGAATTAAATAAGGATGCCCCCCTACCATATTCATCAAGTTTTTTAAGGATTCTTTTCCCTCATCATCGATAAGATTTGAGAGAGAATGCAAAGCGGCCAATTTTTGAACTTGTTCGAGGGTAAATTCAGGTAATTGAATCGGAATACCCACATTAAAAGGAGATTGCTGCAATTTTAGAGGGATATAAATTTCCGTAGAATGAACGATAATTAAGCGTAAATTTTGCCAAATATCAATATTATTCCCTTCCTCATGCCAAAAGCGTAAAAGCGGTAAAAATTCCTGGGCAATGTCTCCATATTCAAAAAGATGATTCACTTCATCTATAGCTAAAACTAAGGGATGATCGAGAGATTCCAGAATATACCCTTGTAAATAGGTTGTACAACTAACTTTACTGCCTAATTCTTCATCCCAGTAGTCATCAAGTCTCGGATGTTTGTTTAACTGATGAGCAATGTTGGCACAAATCCAACGTAAAAACCGATCCAAATGGGTGAATAAAGAGTTATCTGCTTGTTGTAAGTTCAAACGTACAGTATGATAGTCGTTTTTCTGAGCAAATGCTACAATTCTCAACATTAAAGAGGTTTTTCCCATTTTAGAGGGAGCTTTAATGCGCAATAAGGCTGCTGGTTTGATAATTTCAGTATAAGCGCGGTTTTCTACGGGAGAACGTTCCATATACAATGGGGAATCAACTGGGACTGTTCCATCAGGGAAAGGTAGTTGAGCCAAAGGATTTATGGATAGAGATGGGATTTTGTTCAAAGATTGTCTTAAAGCTGTATGAATGTTACTTTTTGTGATCTTTGTGCCTAGAGTCTCTGAGAGTAATTGCCAAAGTCGAGAACCAACAACCCTTATATAATCAGGATCATAGCCATTTTGTTCGGCAATCTTTTGATAAGTTTCTCCCTGCCAACATTGACGAAATACCAATGCTTGAACATCGTTTAAATAGTTAGGTTTGAGAATCGTTTCTACTAAGTTAAAGGCTTCTTCTTCAGATAACATTTTTCACTGTATGAGAAAATAGATAACATTTAATTCTATTTTCTCACAGACAAGTTGTTTCTTAATTAATAAACTAAACTAGAAGGTTAAAAACGATTTTGATTGCTTAACTCCTATTTTTTTAAAGAGAGTAATGCAATTGTAAAATTGTACCTTTTGATTGACTTCGCTGTTGTATAGCACTACCTATTTAGGTTAGGACAGTTAGGCTATTTTTCTGCTCCTTGTTCCCTACTTAATGCTCCATATTTTTTGTTCCCTTTTATTAAAGTCTATCTGTCCTAACTATTTTTTTTAAATGCTATATTGAGAGATAACAATCATGAATAATATTCCTGAAGATAAGAACAATTTTTCCCTAACTTTAACAGAGCTTAATCAACGGGTTACTGATTTAACTCCCGTTGCTTGTCTCTGGATACAAACGATTATCAATACGATTAATGATAGTGTTCTTATACTAGATAAGAATTATACAATTTTGATGGTTAATCAAACAACCTTAAATTTATTAAGCTATTCAGAAAATGAGTTAATAAACAAGTCTATTGTTAATATTTTAGATGAAAATATTAGTGATATTACTACGATTGAAAGCAATTTACAAAAGACAATCGAAACGGCTTATCTTAGAAAGAATGGGCAAGAAGTTAACGTACTTTTATCTAGCCAATTAATTTGCCATGAAAACCAAGAACTCATGGCTATTATTTGCACAGCTAAAGATATTAGTCAAGAAAAAAGAATTAATCAATTAATCAAAAATAATGAAAAGCAATTTCAATATGATATTAGACATGATAAATTAACTGGTTTACCCAACCGAAGACTATTTATTGAAGAACTAGAAAAATCTCTAAAAAAAGTACATAAAGGTCTAATTTTGTCTTTTACTGTTCTCATATTAGATTTAGATCATTTCAAATTAATCAATAATAGTTATGGACATTTGATGGGAGATAATCTCTTGATTAAAATTGGAGAAAGATTAAAAAAATATCTCCACTCTCAAG
>JASJEA010000124.1 GCA_030064935.1 Crocosphaera sp.
TATGAATGTAGTGAATGCGGTTTTGAAACTGACAGAGATTTTAATGCTGCTGTCAACTTGAAAAACTATGTGTATCAGTAGCTTGAGTTCCAAGCGAATTTAAGCCTGCTCTCGAAGATAAGTTACAGACTGCGGTCGGTGGTATATGCGTGAAGCAGGAAGCTAGCTCCAAAGCTCATGCAACCATGTATGGGTAAGTTTGGGTAAGTTTAGTAGAACGGATTTGCTCACAGCAGTGCGGAATCGATGATGGACATCCAGAAACACCAAAACTAACTTTTTGCAGTCTTTCGCAACGTCTCTGAAGGCAACTCCCCAAACATGGCTTTGTAATCTTTAGCAAAATGACCGGAATTACAGAACCCAAATTGACTGGCGAGGATGGCGATGGTACAACTTTCGGGTTCGTTTGCCTTCAGGTGTTGTCGTACTGCATGAAGTCGTCGTACCTTGAGATAACGCATAGGACTTAAGCCAAATAAGTCCTGAAAACCATAGGATAAGGCAGAACTGCTAGACTCTAAATTTTCAGCTAGTTGTTTTAAGGTTAGCGGTGTTTCCAATTGTGCTAACATCTCTTTTTCAGCTTTAGCAATCAACTTTCCTCTTCGATAAGGTTTGAGGGAAGCCTTGGAATTCCAATTAATAGGAATATGACTAATCAACAAAGGCAATAAATCATCCGCAACGAGTTTTTCAATATGAGGTTGTTGTAACCAATTCGGTTTGTGTACTGCTAACCAAAATAGTTGTTTCAGATAATCTTTAATTTCTATGATCCCAGTGGGTAATAAATTTACACAATTTCTACTCCGGAAATTATGGTCGATATCGTAGCGTTGTAGTTGGTCTGCATAAGTATCAAAAGTTTGAACAGGCATGATAATTTGTGTCATTATTATACCTTGAGGAAATACTGAGTCTGCTTCCCTGTTATTGAAACCAAAAATAGTCCTTTGAGGCTCGATCGGGTGACGGAAGGAGTAATATTCCTTTTCATTCTCAGACCAAAGTACCGCAAAAGAGATGTATCCCTTTGCAGGCTGACCCCTAGTTTGAATCCGTTGGTTCGCCTGATTACAAACGAAATATAAGTCACCAACCTGAATTGATAAAAACTCAGCTTGAAGAGAACCGGGGCTGAGTTGTATTATTTCATGCCCTCTATAGACAAAAAACTCTTTGAAACGATCCAAATCTGTAAAGGATTTGTAGACAATTTTATGATTTCCTGTGCCAAGATCATTCTTCTCTTGGGTAACTTTACTTTTGTTTACATCTATAAGTTGACTCATTGGATTTTTGCAGCACTCTATCAAAAAAAATAATCAAGCTAATTATAAGTAAAGCTAATAAAATTTAAAAATATGTTTTTAAATTTCTATAGCTGAGAAAGTTGGAATTTTTGAGTCTTCCAAGAGAGAGTTTACCACTAGACTTAGGTTTAAAGTTTTTAGGCTACGTGATTATACAGAGTGGCCATTAAGACTACTTTGATCGTGATTTGGAATGTAGCTTGAATTTTTATGAGGTTTTACCCATGTTTTTCAACAGTCTTTTGAAAATGAAAGATTCAAATGCTGACAGCACTAAGTACAGACAGAAAACTGTACTGAAAGTGAAAAGATTACTCAATCTCTTAATTGTTGTCATCTTTTCCCTAGGAGTATTAGTCCCACCAGCTTTGGCCCAGGAAATTCTCCCACAGCCTGACCCAGAGTTTAAGGGTAAAATTAAAGTCACTTATGAAACTTCAGAAGCAGACACCTCGATTCTACAATCCCCTGAAGCCCCAGACGGTAAAAGTGGATCATTCCGCTAATGCTTCTGGTGATGCCCTTTCTACCCAAGCTGTTGAAGATGTATCTCAAGAAGATTTTTGGGACACAATAATTCAGCTGGTTGAGAAACATTATTCAACTAAATAGCGATCGCTATTCGATATTCAGAGTGTAGGTTGGGTTGTTCCCGTTGGGTTTCGCAGCATGGAAGGTTTTGTTGCGCGATATGTTTGCGGAGCGAAACGCTATCGCTCTACCTAACCTACGGTTTTAACTCAAGAACCAGGCTATAGCAGTTGGGTACGGTGCGTTCAAACGAATGCACCCTCTTAGCTCTCAGTTGCAGCTCAATTTCAGGTAAGGCGGTGGTGATGCCATCGCATAATCGCATCACCACCGCCCATCCCAAGACTATTCATACTCTTGTTTTGGGATGCGGCCTAAATTCTGTTAACCCTTTTTACGAGGTTTTACTCATGTTTTTGAACGGTCCTTTGAACCGGATTTTGAAAGGAGTAGTGGCGGTAACGATCGCCCTCTCCTTCCTCCTATCAACTTCTGCCCCCGTACTGGCGGCGAATTACGAACCGAACTACCCCAAACGCTATATGGGCGGTCCAGCAACCCTCACCATAGCCCCTAACGGAGCCGTGGTTTATGACGAAGCCCTGAGCGCTTCCGAGCAGGTTCGCTACACCGAACCGACTGTCGAAGAAATTACAGATGGTCTATGGGTCATTGGTGGATACTCTCTGGTCAACTGTGTTGTGATCGAAGCGCCAGAAGGGTTAATTGTTTATGATACTGGTGACTCTGCTGAAGAAGGCAAGCACTTCCGTGAGATTATCGAATCCCAAATTAGTACAAAGCCCATCAAAGCCATTATCTACAGCCATAGTCACTATGCTCTGGGTGCTGGCGAAATGGTTGACGATCCAGCCTCTGTTCGGATCATCGGTCACCCAAAACTCAATGAGACGGTTAAAGCCAATCTGCAAGGCGGGGGAGCCCCTTCTGCAATCCCCGAACTCGGTCCGGTTCTGACTGCACGGGCTTTTGTTCAATTCAACAATTATCTGCCCACAGAAGGATCGGATGCCAAGCTCCCGGCTACCGCTATCCTCACGGTGAAACCCACCGCATTCCTAGAAGTGACCGAAACGGTGGAAAATGAAGAAACACTCACTGTAGCCGGGATGGAGCTTCAGTTCTTCACCGAACATATTTCAGATGATTACTCAGTAACGCTTTGGATTCCTGAAAAAGAAGCTGTACTGAATAACTATTTCTGGGATGGAACGCCTAACCTCTACTCGTTGCGAGGAGCAGTTTATCGCGACCCCCAGAGTTGGATCGGGGGTTTAAAGGTGATGCGAGACCTCGAGCCGACCTACTTAATTAGCGTTCCTTCTCTTCCAGTGGAGGGCAAAGAGGAGGTCGCTGAGGTATTGAACAACTACATTGATTTAATCTCTCTGACCTACGATCAATCCCTGCGCGGTATTCTCCAAGGGTTGGGACCCGACGATCTCCGTTACTTTATCTACAAACCCCAACATCTGGCTGATGCCTATTACAATGCCGAGACCTATGGCGAGACTCCTTGGTTTTCCCCGGCTATGTTTTATTACCAGATGGGTTGGTACGATCGCAATCCTAGCAAGTTGTTCCAACTTCCGCCCCAAGAAACCGCTCAACGGCTCGTCGATCTTATGGGCGGACGAGATGCTGTGGTGGCGACGGCTCAGTCTGCACTCGACAAAAATGAATATGCTTGGGCTGCTCAACTGATCGACTACATCTACGAAATTGACCCCAAAGATGCAGAAGCCCGCACTATCAGGGCAAATGCGCTGCGGAAAATGGGTCAATTGACCATGAGTTCCATCGGCCGAGCATTTTTGCTCAGTGAGGCACGAGCGCTGGAAGGGAAAGAAAGGATTCTGAAACTCATTCCCCCCGGCCCGGCGACCATTGCTGCCGATCCAGCAGCTTATGTGAACTATCACCGCGTTCGCATCGATCCCCGTAAAGCGGAGCAGATCGATAAGGTCATTACCTTTACCTTTAGCGATCGCGACAACGAAACCGTGGGTCTTCATATCCGCCGTGGTGTGGCAGAGTTTCTCCCAGACCCCGCCAGTTATGCTCGGTCAGCGGATATTGAAGTCTCTCTGCCAAGCGAAACTTGGGCCAAGCTCTACCTCAACTTGACAAACTTGCCGTTAGCTGTAAACAGTGGCAATGCTGAGGTGGTAACAGGCACCGTTGATGATGCTGTTGAGATTTTCAATCTTTTCGATAAGTTTAATGTTGTCCGCAACTTCTTCGAGGTTCCCCCTCTGGGTCTGCTCAATGACTAGGTGAGGACTCCATAAACCCATCCCAAAACTATCTCGATCGCGTTTTGGGATGTATTCTGAGATCGAGACTTTTGCGTCTTTAATTCAGCCAAGGCTGTAGGGTTCCGATGGAGCGATCGGGACTCTACAGCCCATCCCAAGGCCAGATTGTGTTTTGGGATGTGGCCTGAGACTTTGTTAACCCTTTTCACGAGGTTTTGTTTATGTTTTTGCACCGAATTATGAGAGGAGTCGTCGCGATCGCGATCGCCCTCTCCTTCCTCCTATCAACGCCTACCCAGGTACTGGCGGCGAATTACGAGCCTAACTATCCTGATCGCTATATGGGAGGGGAGGCAACCCTGGGCATAGCACCTAATGGGGCAATCATTGACGACAAGGTTCTTGAAGACGCAAGCCTAAGTATTTACACCGAACCCTATGTTAAGAACCTCGGTAATGGCATTTGGGTCATTGGGGGCTATTCGATCGCTAACTGCATTGTTATCGAAGCACCGGATGGGCTAATTGTTTATGACACTGGTGACTCCGCTGAAGAGGGACAACGCTTTCGGAAAGCTATTGAAGAATCCGAAATTGGCACAAAGCCCATCAAAGCTATTATCTACAGTCACAGTCACTATACTCTTGGTGCTGGTGAAATGGTAGACGATCCAGAATCCGTTGAGATTTATGGTCACCCAAAAACGAATGAGAGCGTTAAGGCCAATCTGCAAGGTGGCGGTGCCCCGACTGAGATTCCCGAACTCGGTCCGGTACTGACAGCACGGGCGGCGGTTCAATTCAACAATTATCTCCCGACTGAAGGACCAGATGCAGCGATCTCGGCCAAAATTGTATACAAGTCACCAGCATTTCTACCTGTGACTTACGCTGTAGAAGATATGGAAGAAAAGGAGGTTGCGGGTCTAAAGCTTCAGTTCTTCACGGAGTACATTTCCGACGACGACTCGGTGACCGTCTGGATTCCCGAAAAACAGGCAGTTTTGAATAACTTTTTCTGGCCTGGCACACCCAACCTTTACTCCCTGCGGGGTGCTGTCTATCGCGATCCCCAAAGCTGGAGCGGTGGCCTGAAGGTGATACGGGATCTTCAACCCACTTATTTGCTAAACACCCATGCTCGTGCGATCGTCGGTCAAACTGAAGTGGCTGAAACATTGAATAATTACATTGATTTAGTCTCTCTGACTTACGATCAAGCCCTGCGCGGTATTCTCCAAGGTCTTGGACCTGATGAACTTCGTTACTTCATCTACAAGCCCCAACACCTCGCTGATGCCTATTACAATGCTGAGAGCTACGGTGAGACCCCCTGGTATCCTGCTGCCATGTTTTATTACCAGATGGGTTGGTACGATCGCAACCCCAGCAAGATATTCCAACTCCCTCCCCAGGAAACAGCTCAACGACTCATTGCCCTCATGGGCGGACGGGATGCTGTGGTGGCGGAGGCTCAGTCAGCTCTGGACAACAACGAATATGCTTGGGCTGCTCAACTGATCGAATATATTTATGAAATTGATCCCAAAGATGCAGAAGCCCGCACCATCAAGGTAAATGCACTGCGGAAAATGGGTCAATTATCGATGAGTTCCATTGGCCGAGCTTTTTTGCTCAGTGAGGCACGAGCACTGGAAGGGAAAGAAAAGATTCTGAAACTTATTCCCCCCAGCGAGGATACCATTGCCGCCGATCCGGCAACTTATGTGAACTATCACCGGGTTCGCATCGATCCCCGTAAAGCGGAGCCTATCGACAAGGTAATCACCTTTACCTTTAGCGATCAAGATGACCCAACCACCGTAGGTCTTCATATCCGCCGTGGTGTGGCAGAGTTTCTCCCAGACCCTGCTAACTATTCTCGGCAGCCTGATATTGAAGTATCAATGAACAGTGAAACCTGGGCCAAGCTTTACCTCAACCAGACTACTTTGAAGTTGGCTGTGACGAACGCCAATGCCCAGATGGTGAAAGGAACCCTTGATGAAGCCGTTGAGATTCTTAACCTTTTCGATAAATTCAACATCGTTAAGAATTCCTTCTCTGTTCCCCCTTTAGGTCTACGCAATGACTAGGTGAGAACTCCATAAACCCATCCCAAAATCATCTCGATCGGGTTTTGGGATGTATCTGTGCGATCGAGACTTTGTTATTCCTAAAGAGGCGCGCTTTGTCAATAGTGCAGAGCGATCGCCTTTTGGGATGCCACCCAAATTCTGTTAACCCTTTGATAAGGTTTTACTTATGATACCAAATCAATCCAGTGGCACAAATGACTCCAGTATTTTTTCTAAACTGAGGCGTTTCATTGTTGCCATCATGATCTTGACCTTAATTATGGTCAGTAATAGCCCCCTTAAGGCATACGCTTATACAGGGGACATTTCCCCAGACAAGTTTGATGTCAGTAGCTTAGAGTTGCCCGGACTAGGACCGATCGTCCCCACCAGTTGGCAGTATTACAACAATAACCCCGATTTCAAACCCATAACATCGCCCCTAAATGGAGCCGTTGGCAACGCCTCGTCAGTGCTTCGGATTGCCCCAATCACGCGGATGGCTTCTGAAGTCCATGCCATTCCCGTTGTAGATGGCGTTTGGATCTTAAATGGTAAGCCGTATGCTCCGGTGGTCATTGAAAGTCCCGATAACACTTTAATTGTTGTCTCCACTGGTGAGAGTACTGAGGATGGTCAGCTCTTCCGGGAAGTTATTCGTGAAGAGATATCCGATCTGCCGATTGGCGCAGTCATCTACGATCACGCCCACTATCCGAAGGGCACCGCAACTCTGCTAGATGGAGACGTGCCTAATATGATTATTGCGCACCCTGATAGCAATGAAATTGTCAAAAATAGCACCGGTCTCGCCAACGCAAGCATCCCAGAACTAGGACCGAATCTTGATGGCCGGTCCAAGATCCAGTTTGGAGCCTATTTACCCGCAACTGGCAAGGATGCCATGCTTGCCCCCCAAACCCTCGTAGTTGGTGCAGAGAGCGCCTGGATTCCGGCGGACACAGAAGTTGCAGAAGGTGAGATATTGACGGTAGAGGGCATTGAGATGCAGTTCTTCCATGCAATCACCGATACTGAGGACTCTCTGACGACATGGCTGCCGAACTACAATGGTCAGGGGATTGCGATTGATAACGTTGTTTGGCCACAAAACAACTTGTACACCCTGCGTGGCGATCGCTACCGTCCACCCCAAGATTGGATTGCAGCACTGACAACAATCCGGGATCTTCAGCCTGATATTATCTTGAGTGTAGGTTCGGGAGGAGCCCCGATAGTTGGCAAACAGGAATGTTTTGACGCGGTAACGAGCCTAATGGACATGATGAGATTCATCAATGACCAGTCTTTACGCTTGACAGCACAAGGCGTGCGAGCCGATGAGCTAACTCATCATATGTCAATGCCAGAATCGTTGTTAAAAAGCCGCTTTGTCAATGAATTCTATGGTCAATTTGATACCTACCCTGCCGCCCAACCGACCTCCAATCATGGCTGGTTTTCTGGTTACAGCGAGGACATCCACCATCTCCCCCGGGCAGTTTACGCAGACTATCTGATCCAACTGAGCGGTGGGGAAGAGAATGTCATGGCGGCTTACACAACTGCGATGGAGCAAGGTGAATACCTTTGGGCTAAGGAACTGGCAGTTAGCCTCTATTACGCTGTACCCGACAATGATACCTATCGTCAGGCGCTGGCTGATGTGTTCCGGCAGCTTGGCCAGATGAGCCCCGGTCTCATCGTGCGGAACTTCTACATTAATGCGGCATTGAGCCTAGAGGGAGATGACAAAATCTCCCTGATGGATGTTGAACCGAAAGAATGGGTCACGGAAAACCCTACTGAGGCCGTCGATCGCCTTCGCATTCGGATTGTTCCAGAGCTAGCGACTGGTGTTGATGGCGTTCTAGAGTTCAAGTTTGTTGACGATAATCAATCGGCAGCATTGCACATCCGAAATAGCATTGCTGAGTTTGTCCCCGATCCAGACAAGTATTACAAAGCAGTTGATGCCTCCATTGATATATCAGAGGATAACTTTGCAGCGTATTACAGGGGGGAAATTGGAGTTGATGATTTCTTGGCAAATAGTTCATCGACTTCAGGTCCTGCCAAAGAACTTTTGAGCGTTTTCGATGAGTTTGTAACAATCCCAATGTATCCTCGCACCCGCGATTTCTAGGGAGAAGTTAAGTCTTTGGAAAGAGGCGATCGCGCTTTACCAATCCCGCAAGGCGATCGCCTCTTTTCGAGCCTCTCAATTTTGCCTTGTAACGCTGGCATCCCCATAGCAAAAAAATGTAATGTAGTAGACATTGACATTTTCACTTAAGGGGAATATGATGGCTCTGTCCTAGCTCTAGTTCTAACTCTGCCCATCCCAAAACGCGATCGAGATGATTTTGGGATGTTATTCTGAGATTTTGTTAACCCCTTTTATGACGTTTTATCTATGTCTGGTTGCAGTTATTGCGATCGCTAAACTCAAATCAAACCGATGACAAACAATTGGTTGATGAACTATTGCGTCTTTAATTCAGCCAAGGCTGTAGGGTTCCGA
>JASJEA010000125.1 GCA_030064935.1 Crocosphaera sp.
AAATTCGCTTAATCAGTAAACGTTAAAATTGCTATTGTAAATCTACCTTTCCCTGCCTCCTCTGCTCCCCCTACTTAACTCATCCTAACGTATGGTATTCAATAGGATTTCATATTAACATGGGCTTGACCGAAAAAAGCTTTTAATCCTGCAACTTGAGGGTTTGGCAATTCTAAATTCGCGCATTCTGATTGACTCATCTTATCAAGACTAATGATTAATTTCGACTTATGGTTGAAAAAGGAAACGTTTGACTCGGATTAATAGTTACTCCGTTAATATTATTTTGAGCAAAGGCATATTCTCTTGTTTGCCACAGGGGAATATAAGGGACATCTTCAGCCAAAACCTTTTGAATTTTAGCAAAAATTTCGAGTCGTTTTTTGGGATCTGATTCCTGTCTTTGTTGGGCAATCAATTGATTGACTTCCTCGTTATAATAAAAGGACCCTTGACTTTGAGAACCCCCTTCCTGACAGCCTTCTTCTGAAGAACCTTTGGCACAGTCAAGAAAAGGATAGATATAATTATCAGCATCTAAAAAGTCAGGATACCAACTCGATAAAGTGGACTGATATAACCCTTGACTCAAGTTTTTAAAGAACGCCGCCGAAGCAATATTATCAGGAACAAACTGTAACATCCCATCTAAGTCTCGTTCCGCTAAACTCTTCAAAATGGCAGCCACTTGACTAGAATTAACAGAACCAGCAGAATGCCAGACTTCTACAGTCGCAGGGTTATCTGGGGAAAAACCAGCGTCTTGTAACAATTTTTTAGCCGCATCTTTATCATTATCACCATAGCGATCTTTAAACACTGGTTGAGAGGCTTCAAAGGCTACAGGAATCATAGTATATAACGGTTCCCCTTGACCTTTGAGAATGCGCTCATTGAGCAGTTGACGATCCATGACATAGGCGATCGCCTGTCGTACTGGTTTTTGCTTAACAAACTCTGTCTGCACATTTAAAGCCATAAAAGCAATGGCAGTTCCTGGATTCTCGATCACTTGGCCTTGACCTGAGTCCGCATCTTTTTGTAGCTGCATTACTTGTTCAGGGGTTAAAGACTGATAAGCGACATCCACCGCTTGAGTGCGAAAGGCATTAAAGAGGTTAGCTGGGTTGGTGGGATAAATTTGCAGATCAATTCCTTTATTTTCTGGCTTCTCACCCCAATAGTTTTCAAAAACGTCTAATTGTACCGAGTCACTACTAAAATTATTCAGTTTATAAGGACCGGTACCCACCAGATTATCAGGAATAAACTTACCTTCCCCTATCTCATAAGCTTGAGGAGAAACGGCACAAGCCCCAGGAAAAGCGAGAAGGGCAGGAAACGCAGAAAAAGGCTCTTTTAGAATAATGGTTAACTCATAGTCTCCTGTAGCTTTTACTGTGTCAATGGTATCCGCTAAGAGAAAGGAAGGTTTACCCCCATTATTCATAAACCGTTCTAGGGAAAAAGCCATTGCTTCAGCGTTAAAGGGGGTTTCGTCGTGGAATGTGACTCCTTCTCGTAGGGCAATGGTATAGGTTAAACCGTCTTCACTGACAGTGGGCATTTCCTTGGCCAGTTGGGGTTTTAAGGTTGTGCTTCCCAGTTCATAGGTGTATAGGGTATCACTCAGATTATAGATTACCATTAAGCCAGCTATTTCGTAGCTGTCTGCCGGATCAATGGTTCGGGGTTGGGAGGTGGTTCCAATGGTGATGCGATCGCCTGTAGTAGTAGCAGTGGGGGAAGGGGTGATGTCTGGTTGTTGGTTACAAGCGACTGTTAAGAGGAAACAGAAGCTAAATAAGGTTATAAATTTGGTTAGTTGGCGTAGTCGCTTCCAAGGCCAAAACCCTTTTATCATCATCATCGAGTGTTTTCTGGTGAACGCTGTTTTTTAGAGACTGATAATTGAGTAATAAGGTTTCGCTTTTATTTATTGGGGCCGATTACTGAGCAAAACTATTGCATTGTTTTTAATTATTTGTATCGAAGAGATTCTTTTATAAAAGAAAATTTATTGTTTTAATTCTAATTTTAACTCTTGTGCAAGTGTTGATTTAGCGAAGCTTTTCATACTAATTCCCCAATTATTAGCAAAACGTTCGTCTAACGGCAAACAATCTCGAAGAATTGCATCTTTTGCTTTTTTGTTTCTTCCAGGTTCTCCGTGAATAGCAATAACTTCTCCCTGGTTATTTAATACAGGACTTCCACTCATACCTGTGATAGTTGGATTGCTATAAAATACACTATACCCTTGTTCTTTTTTACCTCTTCCAATGTTGATTTTTTTAATAAAACCTTGATTTTTTTCTAGCTTATCTTCTTTAGTTAATTTGGAGTCATTGCAAGCTTTAAATCCATAGATATAAACTTTATCTTTAGGTTTTATTTCAGCAGTTGAAAGATGAGCAATAGGATAATGGTTTTCACTATTAAAAGAAAAAAAAGCTAAATCTAAATTAGGATCTTTTTTGACTGTAGCATAATTAATTTCATAAGTTTTATTGTCAGATATTGTCACAGTGTAGGGATCTTCTTGGCGACTAAGATTTTCCTCATCAGAAAGAGGGTTAATAATTTCTATACTTTCACTGGGTTTGTTGCCAATAACATGACGAGATGTAAGAACAAAATGGGTATTTCCTTGACGTTGTACAATGAAACCAGAACCATTATTTTTTCCATTAATTGATACAGTAAAGTTAGCTGGATTATTGGAGTTTGAACAACCTAGTAAGGTAATTTTACCAAGAAAAGTAACAATTAAAAATTTAGTCATTTTTTTTATTTTTGTCATTATTTTTCTAATAGTATTAATACACAATTTTAATGAGATTATTTATTTATTTTATCTTTTGTTATCATTTTTATGATTTTTGATTGTTTATTACTGATCCTCAACATTAATAATAATATTAGCATAACTATAAAACCAATAAAAACATGAGGATAAATTTTATTTAGTAAAGATAAAATTATATGTTCACTATTATTTTCTACATTCCCATTATTTGGACTTGGTGGTTTAGGATATTTATTATTATAGCTTTTTTCTACTTCTCCAAATGGATGTTTAGGATAAATTTGCCTATATCTATTAATAGGAATACCCCATGAAAAATATGCCATTAATGTATTTTCTTTAGATGAAATTTTACGTTCCTTTTGATTATTTTCAAATTCATACTTTGGTAAAAGTGATGGAAATTGACCTTTTCCATGAATAGCTATTAATTGAGCTTTTTCATTTAACACACTTCCTCCACTAATTCCAGAAATTGCGTCAATATTATATCCAACTTGATATCCTTCCTGTAAGGGACTTTCCCATAAAAAACCAACTCCTGTAAGGGAATAAAATGTACAGTTACCCTGTTTTTGTTCACAAGGAAAACCTGAAACATACATTTCTTCATATCGAGATGAGATTTTGTTTGAATCTCCCAAGGCTGCTTTTTGATAATTAATTGAACTGGAAAACCAAACTAAAGCTAAATCAAGTTTACCAAATTTTTTATTGCCTTCTGTTAAATAAAATCCTTGGTGAATTCTACCATCAGAAGTTACAATTTCCATGCCATCCACAGTTTGAAATTGTCCATTTATGGGGTTCTTATCTCCAATAACATGAGCATTAGTTAATACTAAATAAAGATGATCTTTTTCTGATATATTTTTTGATTCCTTTTTTGCTATAATCACTCCTGAACCTGATTTAATCACCCCCGTTCCTTGTTGGTTTCCCCCAACTTTAACAGTAATTCGTCTAGCTTTATCCTTAATACATCCTTCTGGTGGTTCCTTTGATAAGGGTTGACAGATAGTAGGAGAAGAAGTTGGAGAGGGGGAAGTTTCAGATACAAGAATAGCCTGCTGTGATAACATCAAAAGCAGGCTGATAGTGACTAATTTAATAATTGGTTTGTGCTTCATTTTCGGCTCAACAATAGAAACAAAGCTGTCAAAAACTTATCTACATTTTTCCACAGTAATGTTATTCTCGTCTCCCTCATACACCGCCTTGATACTAATATAAGTCTTACACTCACTTTCTCGTAAAGGAACGTAAGCAGTGGGAGCATCAAGTTGTCTTTGTAATAACTCTACGGCAACTTTTCCTTTTTGATAAGGTTTTAATGTATATAACAAACCCTTACAATTACTACTAGCATCGGCTACACAAATGATTTCATAACCGTTCATTTTACCCGAAGTTATTTGTACTCCATCATCTTGGTTAAAATATTGATTTAATCTCCCTGTAACTATTTTGGCGCGTACTTCAGGGGCGTATCCACTGGGGGCAAAATAATTACTATCCCAATTAATAAAACGTACATCCTCACCGTCAAATCGTTTTAGGTAAGTGTAGAATGCACCATTTTCCTCTTTGTAATAAAACCTATCATTAACCACCGTCGGTTGCGTTGAAGTGTCTGGTTGAGATTCCGAGACATCTCCTTGTTTACTAGGAGTAGGAACAATTTTATCAATCTCACCACCAGCATTGCTGACATTACTGGAATTATTGCCACAAGCAGCGATAATCAACGTCATACATCCTATAAGGAGCGGTTTGAGTATTAACCGCCCCATCTCTTTCTTGACTTCATTCTGTGGCTTCATACTTACCCCCTTATTACTACATGACTACCTCCAATCTCCTGCCGATTGGAATAGAATCATTAGCAGGCCTCTGGGCCAACTTAACTATATAAGACTTTAATTCTAATCCTATAATTATATTATACAATACTCATCAAGATATAATGTCCTTAAGAATTATGACTGAACGAGAATTTGAAACCATTATCAATAAATTAGACAACTTAGATAATCGCCTGAATACCTTAGAAAAAAAAGTTGATCAAGACAATCAACGTTTAGTACAAGATAATAAGCTATTAGCAGAAAGAATCGATTTATATCGTCAAACTTCGGAAGCTCAAATTAATTCTATTCGAGCAGAAGTTGAAGCTTTTCAAGAAGCCAATAAACAACAAGCTGAAGCTAATAAACAACAAATAGAAGCTTTTCAAGAAGCCAATAAACAACAAGCTGAAGCTAATAAACAACAAATAGAAGCTTTTCAAGAAGCCAATAAACAACAATTAAATGTATCTTTAGGGGTTTTAGTTACGGCGGCGGCTGCTATTTTAGCGAGTGTGGTTTTAGGAATGCAGTAAATAAAGTAATTAAATTATGGATAAATATAAAACTCATTGTTCTGTTTTTATTCCTATAATTATTTTTACCTGTATGGGTTGTCAAAATAAAACAGAAATACCTACTATTCAATCCTCTCCTGTTATTATTGTTTCTCCCACACCAACCATTAAACCTATATCTCCTTAAGACAAGAAAGAAGCAGCTAATTTACGACAATTAGGACTACAATATCTTCAACAAGGACAACTATAAAAAGCGATTAATTCTTGAGAAAAATCAGTAAGGATCGACCCTCAAAATATCTCTGGTTTAGTTATTTTAGGGTGGACTTATCATTTAAATAAACAATCATAGATGGCTACAAAAACCATAAAAAATGCTTTGCAGATAGATGATAATCATGTTCCTGCTTTAAATGCGTTAGGAATTGTTTATTTAGTTAATGGTGATTTAGATAAAGCAATAGAAACTCATACAAAAGCAATTAATTTAAAACCAGATAATGAAATTGCTCACTATAATTTAAGTTTAGCTTATCATCTTTTGGAGCAACCTGATAAGGCTCAAATTCATGGCAAAAAAGCAACCGAATTAGAACCAAGTAATCCTCATACTTGGGTAGCCTTATCATTAGTTTATAAACAGCAAAATGATCTAAAATTGGCTAAAAAAACTTATAATAAAGCTATAGCTTTAGATAGACGCTATCAACAAAGTGAATTTTTAAACCATTTAGAAATGGCTGGTTTTAATCAAGAACAAATTGAAGAAACAAAAAAAAATTTAAAATTTCCAAAAGAATAACTAAATAATAAACAATAACTGCTAAAATCAAATTAATAATATTATAGGGTCTAATGACAGATAATCTTCAGTTAACTAATATACCAACCATTCCTATAGCACCTGATAATTTCAAATCAGGATTTGTGGGTATCATTGGTCGCCCTAATGTGGGAAAATCGACTTTAATGAATCAATTAATTGGGCAAAAAATAGCGATAACCTCACCTGTTTCTCAAACCACTCGTAACCGTCTAAGGGGTATTTTAACCACAGAAAAATACCAAATTATTTTTGTTGATACCCCAGGAATTCATAAACCTCATCATACTTTGGGGAAAATTATCGTTAAAAATGCGAAAACAGCCATTAACTCTGTTGATGTTATCTTATTGGTTGTCGATAGTTCCGTGTCATCAGGAGGAGGTGATCGCTATATTATTGACCTCTTAAAAACCGTCGAAAAACCCGTAATCATAGGGTTAAATAAAACTGATCAACAACCAACAGACTATCAAGCTTTAGACGAAAGTTATAGCAGTTTAATTGAAGAATATAATTGGCCAATGATTAAAATTTCTGCCCTTACGGGAGAGGGTTTAGAAACACTACAAAACCTTTTAGTTGACAGATTAGAGCCAGGACCTTATTATTATCCTCCTGACTTAATCACCGATCAACCCGAAAGATTTATTATGGCAGAATTAATCAGAGAACAAATCTTACAATTAACCAGACAAGAAATTCCTCATTCCGTGGCTATTGCCATAGAAAAAATAGAAGAAAACCCGAAAATAACCAAAATTTTTGCTGCTATTAACGTCGAAAGAAACTCCCAAAAAGGCATTATTATTGGCAAAAAAGGCAGTATGTTAAAAGCCATTGGGACTACAGCTAGAGAAGAAATTAAAAAATTAATTGCAGGGGAAGTTTATTTAAAATTATTTGTCAAAGTTGAACCCCAATGGCGACAGTCTAATCTCCATTTAGCAGAATTTGGCTATCGAGTAGAAGACTAAAATTGGTAAGTAATTTTTGAATTGATCATCATGAATGATAGAATTAATACTATATCCTGGATAACGATCAGAACAACAAAAGCACGTTGGGAAGCTGAATTTATGCAGCAACTCTTAGCATCATACGATATTCCCAGTCGTGTCATTGATATTGGTCTCGGAATTTACTGCGGTCAAGGTTCCCAAGCTGCTTTGCAAGTCTGTTCCCAGGATCAATGGACAGCACTTTTACTATTAAGTACACCCGAAGAGTAGTAAAATAATCACTAATAAAAAACCATTAATCTTATTTCTATCGATGTCTATATTTGATTGGTTTGCAAAACAAGAAAAGTCAGAACCCCCTATTCAAGAACAACAAAAAGAACGGGAAATTGCTGATGGACTCTGGACAAAATGCGAAGCTTGTACTGCCCTCACCTATACCAAAGACCTGCAAGTAAATCAACTGGTGTGTCCTGAATGTGGCCACCATTTCCGCGTAGAAAGTTCAGAACGCATCGGCCAATTAATCGATAATAATAGTTGGCAACCCTTAAACGAACATCTCAACCCCACCGATCCCCTCAAATTCTGCGATCGCAAACCTTACAAAGATCGCATTAAAGATACCCAAGAAAAGACAGGTTTAGTGGATGCAGTCCAAACTGGAACGGGTTTAATTGATGGGCTTCCTCTAGCTTTAGGAGTAATGGACTTCCGTTTTATGGGGGGAAGCATGGGATCTGTCGTCGGGGAAAAACTCTGTCGTCTAATTGAATACGCTACAGAAAAACGCTTCCCGGCGGTGATTGTTTGTGCCTCTGGTGGGGCGAGAATGCAAGAGGGAATGTTAAGCTTAATGCAGATGGCCAAAATCTCAGGGGCCTTAGAACGCCATCGTAATGCTAAGTTACTCTACATTCCTGTTTTAACCCACCCCACCACTGGAGGGGTAACAGCCAGTTTTGCTATGTTAGGGGACATGATTTTGGCTGAGCCTAATGCAACCATTGGCTTTGCAGGGAGACGGGTGATTGAACAAACATTAAGGGAAAAGTTACCAGATGGTTTCCAGACTTCAGAATACCTGTTAAAACATGGTTTTGTTGATGCTATTGTCCCTCGTACTCAGTTGAAGAAAACCCTAGCGAATTTAATCAGTCTTCATCAACCTTTCTTCCCTGTACTTCCTCCTTTGAGCATTTCTAATCACCATCATCACTCAGAAGAAGCTGTGTTTAAATTAGAGACTCATGAAGACTATTCAGCGATGAAAAATAAACAATGAATTAATGGATAACCGATCATGGATAATTGCCAGTGTCTGATTCTGGGGTTTTCTCAGAATTAGACACTCAAGACGTATGAGGATCAGGTTTAAGGGTTTTAAATTCTGGTTGTCTCTGTAGATGAGTAACAACTAAACTAATTAAATCTATAAAATTAGTTGCTTTTGATTCTGACTCTGTATTGATTAAACAAACAAAAGAATAAATATCTCGGAACCGTAGCAAAATAGGAATCAAATATTTTGTATTTCGATAATTTCCTATAGTATAAGAATAAGCCAAATGACGCATTAAAGTTGTTTTGCCAAACCCTGGATCAGCAATTACAACCCACATTCCGCACTTTTATTAACTGATACGAAAAAAACGAAAAAAGTTTATTAGTTTGGGTCAAAATTAGCGTAAAATTTACGCTAACCAAATTGGCACTTATTAGCTATTCTCATGAAGAGTTGTTT
>JASJEA010000051.1 GCA_030064935.1 Crocosphaera sp.
GTAGGGAGAGGAACCTCTGCACTAGCCTTGTTAATGATTTTTTTGAGATCCAGAGGCTCTGCTTTCTCATTAAGCCAATATCGCAAACGATCAGCTTTCCCAAGAAGTTCATGACTTAACGCTGCAATCTTATTGCTCCCACTATCAATGTAATCATCATTACTCCTACTGAGAATTTTCTTGATCCACACTTGAATTGCACCCACATAGCTGTTTATAGTGTACAAAAGTGGAGTCAGTAAATGCCCTTGAGTCGCCATTTTTTCGTTAGCAAGGAACTTCTCTTTATTTTCCACGTTCTGAATGGCAATCACAGCTTGACCGGCTAAGGTTTCTAGCATTTGCCTGTGTCTCTGGTCGAAGCCTTCAGTTCTTTCCTTTTCCACATTCAGTACACCTATAAGGCGTTTTCCATCCAGAAGTGGCACACAAAGTTCTGATCCTGAGCGATGATAAAAAGGTCTGTAAATATCTGTGAATTGAGGGTCGTTTTGGGTATCATTAACCAGTGCTGTCTCTTTATTCTTTGCTACCCAGCCAGTAATTCCTTCTCCAAGCTTCATACGGATTGTGGAGACTTGCTGCTCATCTTCGGGATACCAAACTTCCATGACCAGTTCCTGAGTTAGAGGATCTAGTAAGCGGATATCTGCCAAGTTGGCTCCCGTCATCTGTACTGCATAATTCTTAATCAAATCCAGCAGTTCCTTCCTACCTAATGTAATTGCAATTTGGCGGTCAATTTCTTTTAAAGCCTTCTGCCATCGCTGATTTAAAATGGCGATCGCTGCTGAATCTGCAAGAATCTCAATCAGTCGTTTCTCATCATTGCTAAAATGATGGGTGCGTCGATAATTGATAAACATTACTCCGACAACTTGTTTTTGATTATCTTTACCTATATTGAGAAGGACTCCTGCTACAGATTTGATCCCTTCACGATTTGCAAAGGAAGAATTGTGGAAAATTGAATTCTTGCCTCTGTGTGGTGCATAACGATTTTCACCCTCTTTAATCAGCAAGAACGGTACATCATCATTATTTAGCTTACTACCACTATATATTCGTTCTTTGTCTTTTACCTTCCCGGCAATGGTTGGTGACTCTGGAAATGTTTTCTCGGGACTCTCAGTGTAAATATGTTCGTAAATGGTCACCACATCTGCCCCTAGAATATTTAGTGTGTTCCAAGCAAGATGATTTAACAATTTCTCTTTATCTGAGATTTGGGCCAGAGACTGAATTACTTTGTGCAGAGTCATCAGTTGATTCGCTCGATCCCGCACTCTTTGATAAGTCAAGCCATGTCTAATGTCCTCAATACTACGTTGCGCAAACATCTCCCACAACTTGCGTTCCTGCTTTGTAAATTGATGCTCGTTACGAAAACCGACATAGAGCACCCCCTGATAACGTTCAACGAGCAAAGGAAATGCGGCCATTGTCCTAATTCCTGCTTCAAAAGCCCTGGGATTCAATTCTCTGATTTTCTCGCTATCTTCAATAAATTTAGGCTGTTTTTCATGGATTGCCCGTTGTCCCAGTCCATTTTTGCGAGGTGGGCAATACCTCCTAAACTGCCGACTGTTTTCACCTGAAAAGAACTCATAAAGGTAAGGCAGATGACGCTTCTCAGGTTGTAGAAAACGCTGGACAATTTTCCCGTTGTCGATTTCGTGAATGTAGGGGTTTTGGATTGGTTTCATCAGAAAATGCAAGCTACTGATGTCAGCATTGACGATTTCCCTAGTACCATCAGCAATTACCTGTAACATAGCGCAGAAGAGGGTAGGAAAAATCTCTACGGCCTTATGAGCAACCAACTGTATTAGCTTAACTGCTTTCTCAATCGAAATTGGTTCTTTGGCATCCCAATAACCCACCTCTACCGTGCCAATCACTTCAACGATGGTGCGATTCAGATTGGGGAGTTGGATTTGAATGACCCCGTGTTGACCGTTGACTTGATGGTGAGATTCTTTATTACTGAACCAATCATAATTAACCTTATTTTTGACGACTTGGTAATCAACCCCTTCTTGCCAAGTCTTATCAAACCAATTGTGATTCAGTTCTCCCGGTTCATCTCGGAGTAGTAAAATCGGGGTGAAAATGCGCACTAAATCTTTATGACCAAATTCTTTATAAATCCAGTCATCAAAACGTTTGTCCCACCCTGCAACTATCTCGGTAGAACAACTTTGGACAATATCGGCCTGAATATCCCTTAATTCAGGCTCTTTTTCTAAATAATGCCTTGCTAGACCTACCCACTTCCCTCCACTGACTGTTTCAATAGTCTTTTTTTCAGGACAAATCAACTGTATTGTAGCAAAATCAAATCCTAGTTCTAACTTGATTTCTTCAGAAATTTTCTTGAGAATCTCGTCTTGCTGAAAATAGATTGAGATAGCTTTTTCTCTTTTTTCAGCCGTTTTCACTACCCTTCTCAAAACATTTTCTTCTTCAAAGGAAAGGTTTTGCGCATCTTGAGTCTTTTCAGTGATTGTATAGCTAAAACTCATCTTCAATACTCTCCCGCCTCTGCCTTATACCGATGGCTAAAGGCTCACACTCGTAGCGTTGTAGTCGGATAATACTGTTCCCAATCCCATTATATAAGTAGGGTTTGTGTTAAAACTCATCTTAACAAAACTTGATGTTATCTGGTTATTTAAGTTGATTAAAATAATCAAACTGGTTTGAAAATTAATGGAATAAACAATAATCAATCACACTGCTTTCATCGATAAACTAATTCGTTTTAATTTCTCATCAATTTCTAATACTTTCACTTTGACAACTTCTCCCACTTTAACAATTTCTTTGGGATCGCTGACAAAATAATTAGCCAGTTGAGAAATATGAATTAATCCATCTTGATGAACGCCAATATCAACAAATGCACCAAAGTTCACCACATTAGTAATCACTCCTTCTAGAATCATTCCTTCGCTTAAATCACTAATTTCTGTTACTCCTTCTTTGAAGGCTGCATACTTAAATTCTTCCCTAGGATCTCGTCCTGGTTTTTCTAATTCTGTGATCACATCTTCTAGGGTTGGTAAACCAATGGTATCAGTAACGAAGGTGTTTAAGTCTAAGGATTTTAATCGAGAACTAACTTTATTAATCTCAGAGATAGAAACCCCTAATTGTTTGATAATGCTTTCAACAACTATATAACTTTCGGGATGTACTGCAGTATTATCTAAGGGGTTATTTCCATTTCTAATTCTTAAAAAACCTGCTGCTTGTTCAAATGCTTTGGGACCTAATTTTGATACTTTAAGTAATTCTTTTCTGTTGTTAAATTTTCCATTTTTATTGCGGTAAATAACAATATTATTAGCAATAGTGGGGGTGATTCCTGAGACAAAGATTAAGAGTTGTTTTGAGGCAGTATTTATATCTACACCAACATAATTAACACAACTTTCTACTGTTTCTTCTAGGTTCTTTTTTAATCTTTTTTGATCTACATCGTGTTGATATTGCCCTACTCCAATAGATTTAGGATCAATTTTAACTAATTCTGCTAAGGGATCTTGTAATCTTCTACCAATACTTATGGCACCTCTGACGGTAATATCTAAGTCTGGAAATTCTTCTCTTGCAACATCACTGGCTGAATAAATAGATGCACCCGATTCATTTACGATAACTTTTATGGGTTTATTTTCTAATGGTTTAATGACTTCTGATACAAATTGCTCTGTTTCCCTAGAAGCAGTACCATTACCAATAGCAATTAATTTTATCTTGTACTTTTTGATTAATTTTTCTAAAGAATTTTTCGCTTCTTTTTGTTTATTTTCTCCGCTATGAGGAAAAATAGCTTGATATTCTAAAAATTGACCTGTTTCTGATAGAATGGCGACTTTACAACCAGTACGAAATCCTGGATCAATAGCTAAAGTTGGCTGCATTCCTGCTGGGGCAGATAACAGTAATTGCCTTAAATTAATTTCAAAGGTTTTGATTGATTCAATATCAGCCCAATTTTTTATTTCGGCTCTAACTTCTCTGAGCAATGAGGGTTTAATTAAACGGTTAAAGGAATCTTTGAGCATTAATTGATAAAAAACTTTTATGGGTTTATTTTTGGTTTTAATTTCCTGTGATTCTAAATAAGAAAGTACAAATTTTTCATCAAAGTCAATCTCAAGGGAGATTATTTTTTCTGCTTCACCTCTAAATAAAGCTAAAATATTATGAGACGCAATTTTGGTTACTTTCCCTTGAAAATTTCGATACATTTCATATTTTGTACTGCCTTCAGGATAATCTTTTTTGATTTTAGAGATAAAAATACTTTCTTTCATTAAATAGTCTCGTAAATAAGCTCTTAAATTAGCTTTATCGGCAACTTCTTCAGCTAAAATATCAGATGCACCTTGTAATGCTTCTTCTATAGTATTAACCCCTTTTTCTTCTGAGATATAATCTTCTGCTATTGCTTCTAAAGATTGCAGTTTAGCTGTAGGATGATTGAGGGATTTTATCAACTGTGCAAGTTTATCTAACCCTTTTTCTCTGGCAATGGTTGCTTTGGTGCGTCGTTTTGGTTTATAGGGTAAATATAAGTCTTCTAATTCGGTTTTTGATAAACAAGATTCTATTTTTTGCTGTAATTCATTGGTTAATTTATCTTGGGATTTAATAGCTTCTAATATAGTTTCTTTTCGCTTCTGTAATTCGCTTAAATAATTATAACGTTCCCAGATATCCCTTAATTGAGTTTCATCTAGTGAGCCTGTTTTTTCCTTACGATACCGAGCAATAAAAGGTATAGTTGCACCTTCAATTAATAATTCAAGAGATTGCTTAACTTGTTGCTTTTGTAAAGATAATTCAGTAGCAATAATTTTGTTGTAGTCAATCATGATCAATTATTTTACTTTCATTTGTAACCAGCTAAAGATTTTATTAGCTGTTAACTCTAATTCTATTTTATCGAAACTTGGTAAATTTTCTTGTTCTATTTGACTGGTAGATAAATATGCTTTATAGATTTTAGGGGTTTGTTGCGGTTGAAAGACAAAAATTGATTTTTCATCGGGCTCAATTAACCAACCTAACTGACTTCCATGTTGTAAACAATATAAAACATTATCGATGATTTTAGTTGCTTTTTGATTCGGGGAAAGAATTTCTATGATCCAATCAGGAAAAGAATTGAATTGATTGGCAATTTCTCCTTCTTCTGTTACAGGAATCCTTTCCCAGTAGAATATACTAACATCGGGAACAATAGAACGATGTCCAAAGTTACAACGTAATTCAGGTAAAGCATAGGCAATGTTAGACGTTTCAGCAACCTGGTTAATGATTTCACACAGTTTATATTGAAGTTTACTATGTTGTCCTTGAGGCATAGGTTTTTGTATCATTTCTCCATTAATATATTCCCATGCTGGAGATTCATCAATATGGGGTTTCTCAAGGAAGTCTTCAAGAATTAAGGATGAAATAGGTGTAACTGTCATAAGGGATAAGAAATTAATACTTTATATCTAATAAAGGGTTAATATCTTTAGTTTAACTTGATCATGGAAATATTTTGGTCATTTAATCATCCTGCAGAATTTCCTCTATATTGAAAGGACATTTTTCAGGGAAAATAGAAGGAGATAATTGTGTTTTTTTGATAGCTCTTTTTCGTGCTTTTTGATATACTTCTTCAATATTTTCCAGAAAATAATTATACAAAGTTTTTGATTTTAATAATAGTTCTAATTCATATCGAAAATTACTAATTTCTTCGAGCCAACCTCTACCAGAATAGGTTTTTTCATTTTCCCAATAACGATATAACAATAAATGAATTAATAATTGTCTCAGATAGCTTTTAACTTTTCGTCTTTGTTCATTTCCCAATGCTTCTATTTCCTCGGTTAAATGCTCCCAGTCTAATTCATTAACATCTTTATTTTTAACTAATTCCAATGTTTGAACTAGCCATAAGTAATAATCTTGTTCATAAATTTCTGTTAACTTTGTCTCTGATAAAGAAATCATTATCTTAATCCCATTATTTGATTTAGTAAATTAGGATTTTACTTTTCTCATATTGTATAAAAAAAATAGAGAAGTTTGACAATAAAATTTTTGTTGAGACGGATTGAGAGCAAAACGGAATGAAGTGGAAGAAGGTGCAGAGACTGCACCTAGGGAGTCTGGGGAAACGATCCCTCTATTAAAATCTTAAGTATCAATTTTACAATTAGTTTATTTAATCTACAAACAATAAAGGGAATAGATAACTTAATCCTAGTTTCTATTCCCTTCAAACTAAACGAAATTAAGCACTGATAACACTACCTAAAGCACGTCCCATATTAGCAGGGTTCATGGCATCAACGGCTGCTGTAGGTTCATAACCACAATGTACCATACAGTCTGCACATTGAGGATTCCCACTGGCACGGCCATAGTTTTCCCATTGGGTTTTTTCCATCAATTCATTAAATGTTTGATAATGACCTTCATTGAGAAGATAACAGGGTTTTTGCCACCCTAAAACACTGTAACTAGGACTTCCCCAAGGTGTACATTCATAATCTTTTTCCCCTAAGAGAAAATCTAAAAAGAGGGGATTATGATTAAAGTTCCATTTCTTTTTACCTAACTTCCAAGGCATTAAAATTTCTCGGAATAACTTCTTCGTTTGTTCCCGTTTTAAGAAATTATCTTGATCAGGAGCCCATTCATAACTATACCCAGGAGAAATCATCATTCCATCTGTTCCCAATGTCTCTAAGAAATCGAAAAATTCCTGCATTTCTTTGGGATCGGTACCTTCAAAAACAGTGGTATTTGTTGTTACTCGAAAGCCTTTGGCTTTGGCTGCTTTTATTCCTGCGATCGCTTTATCAAAAACCCCTTTACGATCCACACATTTATCATGATGTTCTCTCAAACCATCTAAATGCACACTAAAGCAAAAATAAGGCGAGGGTTCAAACTTATCTAAACTCTTTTCTAAGAGAATAGCATTGGTACAAAGATAGACAAATTTCTTCCTTTCTACTAACCCTTTGACAATCTGATCAATTTGAGGATGTAATAAGGGTTCACCCCCAGGAATAGACACCACTGGCGCACCACATTCTTCTACTGCTTTAAAGCATTCTTCGGGGGTCAGATTACGGGCTAAAATGTCGGTGGGATGTTGAATTTTTCCACATCCAGAACAGGCTAAGTTACAACGGAATAAGGGTTCTAGCATCAACACTAATGGGAAGCGTTGACGACCCTTTAAACGTTGGCTAACAATATAGGTACCAACTGTTAAGGCTTGTTTTAATTGAACGGCCATAGACTCTCTTCACACCTTCTAATTTCTGCCTATTATAGTCTTTCTTTTGGGTTGTCTGTCACGTTTCATCCAAAGTCTATCAATCTTCCTATTTAGATAACTTATATTAATGATATTAATTGTAATATATTTGTATTTAAAAACTAATCCCAACAAGCAAAATTGCTGAAAAAAAGTAGTCTTTTATACAAAAAGATACTTAAATGTTCATCTGTACTATATTTTTAGCAGGAAAAATTATCATTAAACAACGAAATAATTAGGGTTGTAGACCATACTACTTTTTTATGTTATTATTGATTATAGTCAGGTATTGTGGGTGAAGTGTGCGCTTAGATAAGCCCCAACTCAACACTTCTCATTCTTAGTTATTATGTCTGTCACTATTGCTATTCCTGAGAGCGAATTAACTCCAATTGGGACAAGAAGGGATTGAACAAGGGACTCGTCTCATGTTAAAGCAACTGAAACAATGGATGATGGATAATAGATAAGACATTGTTAACCAATTAATAAAGAATGCAGCTTGATTTCCGCAATATTAATACTTTATGGTCTTCCATTATTGTAGAGACTTTATCTCGTTTAGGGTTAACCACTGCCGTTATTTGTCCTGGCTCGCGTTCTACTCCTTTAACTCTTGCTTTTGCCAGTCATCCTAATATTGAGACCATCCCTATTTTAGACGAGCGAGCGGCTGCTTTTTTTGCGTTAGGAATAGCCAAAAGAACTTATTTACCAGTCGCTTTAATCTGTACATCAGGGACAGCAGGGGCGAATTTTTATCCAGCAGTCATTGAAGCTAAAGAAAGTCAAGTTCCTCTATTAATTTTTACTGCTGATCGACCTCCAGAATTGAGAAACTGTCATGCAGGACAAACTATTGATCAAGTTAAATTATACGGTAATTATTGTCATTGGTACACAGAATTATCTTTACCTTCAGTAGAGATGAAAATGTTATCTTATCTGAGGCAAACTATTATCTCAGCTTGGGATCATGCTTTGTTTCCTTACCAGGGAGTTGTTCATGTAAACTGTCCTTTTCGTGAACCCTTGGCCCCAATTTATGCTCCTAACCTTGATGGTTTATTATCTAAGAGAAATTTTGATAATTTCTTTGACAATATTTATGAAGGAGATAAACAATTATTAACTACTGTTTTTATCTCTGACTATTTGCACCAATGGTTATCTAAACCTAAAGGAATTATTATCGTTGGGGTTGGTAATTCTGATCATACCTATCTATATTGTGATCAAATTTTTTATTATTCTAATCTATTAAACTATCCAGTATTAGCCGAAGCTTTATCGCCTTTTAGAAATAATGCTCAAGGTTTTCTTAATTTAATTAATGCGTATGATATTATACTTCGTAATAGTCAATTAGCTGATGAATTATTGCCAGATGTAGTGATTCAAATTGGAGAATTTCCTACCAGTAAGGAGTTAAGACAATGGTTAGAAAATAGTCAAGTGGAACATTTTGTTATTGATCATCGCCCTGATAGTCTTAATCCTCTTCATAATAAGACTCATTATATTCGCGCCAATATTAATGATTTAGATCCTGAATTTCTTGAAGAATATTTACCAAAAAAGCAAGATTTATCCTATTTGAGACAGTGGAAAAGTGTGAACAAAAAAGTTAATAAAAACCTTAGAAATGTTCTTGATAAAACCAAAGAATTATTAGAAGCAAAACTACCATTTTTACTGTCTAAAAACTTACCAGAAAGAACACCTATCTTTATTGCTAATAGTATGCCAGTACGTTATGCAGAATTTTTCTGGATGCCAAATAAACGTCAATTGAGGCCCTATTTTAATCGTGGTGCTAATGGTATTGAAGGAACCTTATCCACTGCTTTAGGAATGGCCTATAAAACACAAAGTAGTGTTTTAGTAACAGGAGACTTAGCCCTATTACATGACACGAATGGCTGGTTAATTTCTCAACAGTTTCAAGGTCATTTAACGGTTATTTTAGTTAACAATAATGGAGGAGGTATTTTTGAAATGTTACCCATTTCGCAAGAAGAAGCTTTGTTTGAGAACTATTTTGCAACACCACAAAACATTGACTTTTCTAAATTATGCTATACTTATAATATTGAACACATTTTAATTAAAAATTGGACACAATTAAAACGGTTATTAAATCCCTTGCCACGAACAGGAATTCGTGTGTTAGAATTACAAACAGATAGAAAAAAAGATGCACTCTGGTTACAAACTAATCTGCCTAAATTTGCTCAAATTAATAATAAATAATAATACCAATAAAAAATAATAATAGAGTCAACCATGTCTAAATCAATACCTAATGATCAATGGGAATTTTCAGACTTAGATGAAACCATGCTAAGTTTTGAAGCGATTCAAGAAGAATTAAACTATAAACAAGCACAGGATAGTCTAAGAAATTTAGTCAATCATCTCGACTTAACAACAGAGGAAAAAAATGGCTTAGAAATTGAATTGGACAACCTCACAGGAATGTTAGAAAAATTAGAACAGTCTCTTGTACAAATTGCTGCTTTTGGTATGGTAGGAAGAGGCAAATCTTCCGTCTTAAATGCTTTATTAGGCCACGATATTTTTGCCACAGGTCCCATTCATGGTGTAACTCAAACCATTGATACTGCCAATTGGCAATTAGAAAAAGATCAGCAAATAAAAGGTTTACAAACAGTTGCTTTATCAGGGTGGGGGAACTCTCAAATTCAATTAATTGATACCCCTGGTATTGATGAAGTTGATGGAGAAACTAGAGAAATATTAGCCCATAAAATGGCTAAACAAGTGGACTTAATTTTATTTATTATTTCAGGGGATATGACTCAGGTGGAATTTGGGGCCTTATCTCAATTAAGAGAAGCCGGAAAACCGATCATTTTAGCCTTTAATAAAGTTGATCAATATCCCGAAACGGATCGTTTGGCCATTCATGAAAAAATACGAGATGATCGAGTAAAACAATTACTATCTCCTGATGAAATTGTCATGATTGCTGCATCTCCTTTAGTGACAGAAATAACTCAAGATAGCCAAGGTAATTTGAAACAAAAAAGACGACGAGGCAACCCAGAAATTGAACCTTTAAAGTTAAAAATATTAGAAATATTATATCGAGAAGGTAAATCTTTAGTAGCCCTTAATACCATGTTATACGCCGATGATGTTAATGAACAAATTGTCGCCCGTAAGTCAGAAATTAGAGACAAAGCCGCTAATCAATTAATCCAAAAAGCGGTCATGACGAAAGCCATGACCATTGCTTTAAACCCTGTTACCGTGGTGGATTTATTAACAGGGGCAGTGGTGGATGTTGCCATGATTTTAAGCCTATCTCGTCTCTATGGTATCCCCATGACTCAACAAGGGGCGATAGCTCTTTTACAAAAAATTGGGGTGAGTATGGGAGGGATTAGTGCCAGCGAGTTTGTCACCACTTTAGGGTTAAGTTCCCTTAAAGGAATGTTAGGCTTAGTTGCACCCACAACCGGTGGGTTTTCTTTGCTTCCTTATCTATCTATTGCTATCACTCAAGGCAGTGTTGCAGGACTTTCTTGTTATGCCATTGGACAAGTGACAAAACGGTATTTAATCAATGGCGCATCTTGGGGACCTGAAGGACCTAAAACCGTGGTTAAACGTATTTTACTATCTTTAGATAAAACCTCTATTCTAAACCGCATTAAGTGGGAGTTAGGGGCTAAATTAAAGCGAGCTTCTTAACTATTGATTATCTTTCTTTTTCAACAAGTTGCTTAAAGATTCAATGCGAAATCCTGGGGCTTTATAATCATCAGGAAGATAATTTTCTGGGATGGTAATTTGGTGTCCATCTCTAACGGCTGAATAGTGGGGGGAAAGAATTTCAATATCAGCTTCATTGCATTTATCTTGAATACTTTGATGTAGTTTTGAATATATGAATCCCATTTGTTCAGGACTATTTGTAAACGCTTTTAAGGTATAGGCAACATAAAAATCGTCTAAACTGGTTTGTAGCACAAAAGGTTCGGGATCTTGGAGAATTCCTTCGCTATCTTTAGCTGCATTAATTAACGTTTCATGAACTTTTCTCCAAGGAACATCGTAGCCTAATGTAACAGTTGTTTTTAAGACCAAGGGTTGTTGTTGATCTCGTATGGAGGCAGTATAGTTGGTAATATCGCTGGCTAAAAGCGTGGCATTAGGAATAGTAATTACCTCGTTATCTGGAGTCAGAATACGTGTTGTTAACATACTTTTTTCAACAACTCGACCAGTTTTTTCATTGGCATTAATGACATCTCCCAGTTGAAAGGATCTGGTATAAATTAAGACAATTCCACTGACAATATTACCCACAATAGCAGTTGAACCTAATGTAAATAAAGCTCCTGCAAAGATGGAAATTCCTTGAAATCCGGCTGAGTTTGAGGCTGGCAAATAGGGAAAAATAAGCACTCCCGCTAAGGCAATAATAAGAAATACAACGAGATTGTAAGTGGGTTCTGCCCATTCTGGATAAAAGCCATTAATGGTAATTCTTTCCCTGCCAATTGCACTAAAGAAAAGACGAGCAAAGCGGATTGAATAATAAGCAATAATGACAATAATAGCAATAATAAAAACATTGGGTAGATAAGTAAGAATACCACTGAAAACTAAATTAATTGAACTCCAAAAGTAACTTTGTAATTTAATCCCAAATGGTTTAGTTCCAGGAAAAGAATTTAAAACGAGGGGAAGATAAATATAAAAAACTAAGAAAACAAGAAAAACACGAGTCAAAGTAAAGAGAAAAGAAATGACTTTTGCAACTTCACGGCCTGAAATAAATTGTAATCCTTGAAATTCTACAGATTCTAATCTTTCTCTTTGCCATCTTCTAATTTTATTGAAAATATTAGGTAGGACTTTATTCAATAGAAATAAGGAGATGATAGCGATAATCGTCGCTATTATGGTTTTGATAATACCTCGGATAATAGATGATTTCTTTCTTAATTCTCGATAATCAATAATAGCTTGTTTTATTTGGTCAACTCTTTCTATAACTAATTGGGATAAAGGTAAATTTTCGATTTCTGCATCTTCTTCTCCAAATACAGCGATGACAATATCATCAGTTTGGATGAGTTCTAATTCTTTCAAATTGACAACTTTAATACTATCAGGAAAAATATTATCGTCTTCTGCAACTTTTTTCAGTTTATTTGTTGTTTCCTTTGCTCTATCTTCTGGAGATAGTTCCCCTAACTTACTTTTAATGGTAAAAATTTCTTTCCCATCGACTAAAACAGGTGCTTCTTTTACTTCTTCTTGCGAGGATTTTTCTGTTTCTCCCGTAGAATTTTTCTCTTGTTCTGATGTTTCAGAATTCGTATCTTGAGCTACAATTATGGATAATTCCGGTTGACTATCTATCTTGTTAAAGAGAATATCTTGACCATGACTCCAGGGTGCAATAATAACCGTCCAAAAACCAATTAACAAACAAATAATAATTGTTCTCAATGATGACGAGGTTAATCTCATAATATTCTTTCCTTTATCAGTGCATAAAGACAAGGTTTTAGACCAGACTATCTTGATAAAAATCTCCCAAATCTTAGCAAAAAATCCTGGAATATTCAATGAGTTCATTCAAAAATGAATAATTATCAATTCTCTATTCTCCATTCATAAAAAGAGCTAGTGACTCACAGCAATCACTAGCTAAACTTAATTCATATGAAGATAGTTAAAAATCTAGTTACCGTTTCCAACAAATGCAACGGTTAAGCTATCAGTGGTCAAGAAGTGGTCTAAGTGGTAGGCACGTTCTTCGGTTTCCAGTAAAATCTGTTCAAGTTGATAACGAGTCGCACGATCGCCTAAACTTTCAGCTTGAGCAGCATAGCTACGGAGTGCTTTAATCACAGACTGTTCTGCAGCTAAGTCGTGTTCAACCATTTTGCGACAGTCATACATTCCATCTGCTTCGGGTTCAAAGCAACACATTTCAGCTAGTTTGCCAAAACTTGCCACAGGAATACCACCTAACCCGTTCAGACGTTCAGCTAAGTCATGTACATGACCTCGAACTTCTTCATAACTTTCACTGAAATACTCATGCAAAGAGTAGAATTCTGAACCTTCAACTACAAAATGGTGCTTTTCATATTGTAAGAATAATGCTTGAAAGCTGGCGATGAGAACGTTTAAGCCTTCACAAACAGGAGTTGTAACACTCTTATCGAGTAAAACTGGATTTTCACCCACCTCACCGAAGCTACGGAGTAAGCCTTGAGCAGTTGCCATGTCTATAATTCCCTTGTTAACGACACTTCTATCATTAAAATACCTCATTTTAGCAAGGGTTTATCGAGACTCCGTAAAATCATCTATAAAAATTTAATTTTGATTAACCCAGTTTTCTCAACTCTCTCATAGCTTCTGCTCTGGGTTAGGCTGTGATTTTTTCTTGAAAATAGTTGCAAATTATTGGCAATTGTCTGGTACACTAGGTGAAGAAACAATGACAATTATCTTCAATTGCTTGAGTCCATGAACTTAACCCACTCTTCCATCGAACCCAGGCAAGTTGTAGAAGTCGATTGGTGCGATCGCTGGATCGTTTATCACCGTCTTCAGGAACTCGACATTCCCTGCTCTTGTGCAACTCATCAGCCTTTAGAGGCTCAAGTTTCTAGCCCCACGGCGATGATTCAACTATGGAGTGTGACGAAACAATATTCATCCTCCCGCCAGGAATTAATTGACTGGCTCAAGGGGTGTTGGAATCTTAACAAACGTTAAAGACTTGGTAAACAAAATTCTAAATAAAAAATTATGTCAAAAACTGCTATAACTTCCCAATTTCGCCTTGTTGGTCAACTAGAAAGTTTTGTCATTAAAAAAGGTGACAAGATTAAATATCTACGTATGAAGGTAGAAGATCGAGAATATTGGCTGAAAATCCCTAAAAAATTACGTTCAGAAATTGATCTTAATCTGATTCCTGGAACTTGGTTGGAAGTAACCGGAAATCGAGAGTTTAAGAAGAAAAAAGCATTTTTTGAACTAGAAGCAAATCGGGTTAAATTGTTAGCAAATCCTGACAAACCTTGCGCAGTGATACTCTCAGAAAAAGACTCATGTTCTCTGGGTAAAATTCTAATCTGTCAAAAATCCACTTGTTGGAAAAAAGGTGGAGAAAGTCTCTGTCAAAGGTTAGAAAAGCAGGTGAAAGAACAGGGGTTAGAGGATAAAGTTAAGATTAAGTTAACGGGATGTTTAAAACAGTGTAAGAAAGCTCCTAACGTTGTCATCATGCCTGACAAAGCCCGTTATTCTCAAGTTAAACCCCTTGAGGTTGATGAGTTATTGACTAAACATTTTAGCCCCTGAAGAGTAAAACCACCGCATAGACAGCGATACCTTCTTCTTGTCCAACTGGCCCTAATTTTTCGTTCGTTGTGGCTTTAATAGCTATTTGATCGTTACGAGCATTTAAGGTTTGGGCAAGTTTTTCTTGCATTGCCGCAAGATGGGGTTTCATTTTCGGCTTTTCGGCAATAATAACGGAGTCAATATTGCCAACGTGCCAACCTCGTTGTCGTATTAATTGGTTGACTTCTTCTAATAATAAAAGACTATTTGCCCCTTCCCATTTGGGATCAGAGGGGGGAAAATAATGACCGATATCCCCTAAACTTAATGCACCTAGCATTGCATCCATGATAGCGTGGGTGAGTGCGTCAGCGTCACTATGGCCTAATAAACCTAAATGATGGGGAATTTCAACACCCCCTAGAATTAAACGTCTTTCGGGGGCTAAACGGTGGATATCGTAACCGTTACCAATGCGAATGTTCATTTTTGAATGGAGAATGGAGAATGGGGAATGGAGAATTGGGAATGGAGAATGGGGAATGGAGAATGGGGAATGGAGAATTAGTTTTTTATTAATAAATTCCTTTTGTATTATTACATTATTGGTTGTTAGCTGTATAGTCACAAAAAATATCAATTCCGATTTTTAGTATCCATAATACAATCATTGTTGCTAAACCTGTATCTAAGGGTAACTGACATCTCTCAATTATAGAAACAATAATTCCAGTAATAATAGCGGTTTCTTTGGGGTTTTTCCGTAGGGTTTGAATTTCGCTTTTTAAACTATCGTTTTTATTACAAATTTCTTGACGAAGAATGGTTATAGTTACTTGCCATAGGGATTGATTTCCGTATTGAATCGTTACATTTTTTTGTTTAAATAACTCATTAAAAGCTGTTTCTATATCACCATCTTCGATCAAAATTATCTCAAATGCTACTTCTGTCTCTTCATCTTTTGGCCATTTTTTTTGCCAGTATTCTATGTCTGATAAGCTTAATTTTGTGGTCATAATTAATCTTAGTTTATTGGAAATAAATGTCTCAAAAACAACTTCTAACTTCCTCTCCTTAGAGGGGTTAGGGGTGGGTTTAATTCTGTGCCATAGCGCACCCTACGTAGTGAGAAACTTCTGACTTCTGACTTCTGACTTCATTAATGCAGGGTGGGCATTGCCCATCTTCATTGTTTATTATATATCAGGGGTGATGGTTAATTACCGTTGATCCTGACAGAAATAACATTATTAATCTTTTTATGTCGGTTATTATTATACGAGAAGAAGGCAAAACAGAAACAGGATTTTCTGCTAAATTAATTATTAATAATCAAGAATATCCGATCACAGTTTCAGATCCTTTTACGGAGAAGGAGGAGAAGCTTTTAGAATGGTATTTTGAGGGTTGGTTAGTGACTCCGATGTTAAATACGGAAACTGCTAAAAAAGTAGCAAAAAGTATTGAGGCTTATGGACATAATTTATTTGATCAGGTTTTTAAGGATCGTAAGGCTTATGTTGATTACTGTCAGTTAAAGAGGGATTTAAAACAAGTTCAGTTTGCAATTAAAAGTCAAACACCTGAATTTCAAGCATTACACTGGGAAGGGATGAAAGATCCTGATTTGCCTCGTCCTTTTGCGGTAGATTGTTTGATGAATCGTCGTTTAATTAATCCTATTAATGTTGATATTAATTTACCTGTTTATTCGGTTATTAATTTATTAGCGGTTATTTCTCGACCAGATGAAGATAGTGATGTGGGTTATCGGACGATTTCTCGTCCTTTGGTAGAGTTAATTGAACAAGGGAATCTGAGGATTAATCTGGATATTTTACGTCCTGGTACTTATGAAAGTTTATGTAAGTATTTGCAAGAAAAGGGCAGTAACTATTATCATATTATTCATTTTGATCTACATGGTGGGTTAATGACTTATGAGCAGTTTCAAAAGGGGGTAGAAAAGAATCGTTATTTTTATCAACGGGGTTATGGATTGGATAATTTAGAGCCTTATGATGGGGTGAAAGCGTTTCTATTTTTTGAAGGGGAAAATAAAGGGGAAGAGGTGCCTGTAGAAGCAGCAGAGTTAACCAAGTTATTAACTGGTAAAAATATTCCTGTTTGTATTCTTAATGCTTGTCAATCTGGGAAACAAATCAGGCTTGACAAAACGGAAGAAATAGAAGAAAATAAAGTTAAGGTGGGAAAAGATGTGCGCCTACAGTATAGTAATGAAACCAGTTTAAGTAGTCGTTTGTTACAAGCAGGAATTCAGATGGTTGTAGGGATGTCTTATTCTGTAACTGTTTCTGCTGCAAAGCTCATGATGAAAGGGTTATATGAACAGTTGTTTAACAATAAACCTATCAATGAAGCCATACGGTTAAGTCGTTTAGAGCTATACAACAATAAACAGAGACAAGCTTATTTTAATGAAATCATTGACCTAGAAGACTGGTTACTACCTGTGGTGTATAACAATCAACCCGTTAACTTTAATTTACGGGAGATGACACCAGAAGAAACAGACAAATATTACACCGACTTAGAAGAAGCATATCGCTGCCCTTTACCTATTTATGGTTTTGTGGGACGAGATTTAGAGATACTAAAAATAGAAAAATCTTTGTTGAAACATAATGTCTTGTTATTACAGGGAATGGGAGGAACAGGAAAAACTACCTTATTGAACTATTTACGGGAATGGTGGCACAAAACTCATTATGTGGACAAGATATTTTACTTTGGCTACGATGAGACAGCTTGGACAGTAGAACAGATTATATTTAACATTGGGCAGCAGTTATATGATAAGTATCAATTTGGTACTTTCCAAGCAATGGGAGACGCTGCAAAATTAGGAAAATTGATTACAGACTTACGATCGCATGATCATGTTTTAATTTTAGACAATTTAGAATCAGTCACGGGACAACCTTTAGCAATTGAGAATACGTTAGACGAAAATGAACAGCAGAAATTAAAACATCTCTTACAAAGATTGAAAGGAGGAAAGACAAAAATAGTTTTAGGATCTCGTAGTGATGAAAGTTGGTTAAAAGATGTTTATACCAACAACAATATTATCTATCTTTATCCCTTACAGGGGTTAGATAAGGAGTCAAGAACGGAACTTGCAGAAAAAATACTCGATGCAATGATTCCTAACCCCAAAAAACGAGAGAAGGTGAAAGCAGATGATAATTTTGAACGGTTAATGAAGCTTTTAGCAGGATATCCTTTGGCCATGGAAGTTGTTTTAGGAAACTTGAAAACCCAAACCCCAGAAGAAATATTAAACGGGTTACAATTAGCAGATGTTAACTTAGATACAGACAGTGAAAATAAGACAGAAAGTATCCTCAAGTGTGTTGAATATTCCCACAGCAACCTATCACCAGATGCACAAAAATTATTGTTATGTTTAGCCCCTTTTAGTAGTTTTATTTATCGGGAGGGAATGCCAAATTATGTTAAAGAATTACAAAAATTAGAACCATTTAAAGACTATCCTTTTGAACAGTTTGAAGATGCCATATCAGAAGCCATACATTGGGGTTTATTATCTCCAATGTTATTGGGCGATCCCCCACAAGCTAATGAAAACTTATTAACTATTCAGCCAGTTTTTCCCTATTTCCTGAAAACTAAGATCAAAGAATTAGACAAAGAAACTCAGGAGGCATTACAAGAAGGGTTTAAGGAGCATTATATTGTTTTAGCTAATTATTATCGGAGTTTATTGCAGTCAAAAGAAGCAAATGAGAGACAATTAGGGATATTTTTCTGTCGCTTAGAATATGAAAACTTATTTACAGGCTTAAAAATATGTTTAGAGAAACAGGAGAAAATTGATATATATCAGTGTTTAGGACAATATTTAGATGTGATCAATGACTATCAAAGTAATTTAAAATTTCAAGAGTTTGTTGTTCAGGAGCTCCAAAACTATTCCTCAAAGGCAAAAGAAACTAACTTAGGTTTAGATATCGTTATTCCTTTTGTAGAAAAAGCTAATAATTATCTAGGACTACAGCAATATGAAGCAGCAAAAGAGGCTTATTTAGAAACTATTGAATTATTAAAGTCTTTAAACAATGTAGACGAACAACGAAAACAAAGCAAACTAGCAACTATTTACAACAACTTAGGAACGGTAGCGCAAAAATTAAGGGAATCGGACGAAGCAAGAAACTATTACCAACAAGCTTTGTCTATCAAGATTGAATACGGTGAACGCTACTCTCAAGCTTCTACCTACCACCAGTTAGGAATAGTAGCGCAGGAGTTAAGGGAATGGGACGAAGCAAGAAACTATTACCAACAAGTTTTGTCTATCTTCATTGAATACGGCGATCGCTACTCTCAAGCTTTTACCTACCACCAGTTAGGAATGGTAACGCAACAATTAAGGGAATGGGACGAAGCAAGAAACTATTACCAACAAGCTTTGTCTATCTTCATTGAATACGGCGATCGCTACAAACAAGCTTCTACCTACGGACAGTTAGGAATAGTAGCGCAGGAGTTAAGGGAATGGGACGAAGCAAGAAACTATTACCAACAAACTTTGTCTATCTACATTGAATACGGCGATCGCTTCTCTCAAGCAAAAACCTACTACCAGTTAGGAACTGTAGCGCAAGAGTTAAGGGAATGGGACGAAGCAAGAAACTATTACCAACAAGCTTTGTCTATCTACATTGAATACGGCGCTCGCTTCTCTCAAGCTAAAATCTACCACAACTTAGGAATACTCGCAGAAGCAACGGAAAACAGAGACGACGCTAAAAATTATTACTTACAAGCATTACAAATATTTGTTGAGTTTAAGGATGAATACGGGTTAAGCATTTGCATACCCAACATCAAACGGTTTTATCAAGAAACCCAAGATGACAGCATCTTAGAAGCAGTTGCATCTTTATTTAACACTACAGTTGAGGAGGTTAGAGCCGGTTTCAATGAGAATGGAGAATGGAGAATTGAGAATTGATTTGATGTAGTGCAAGCATCTTGCTTGCTATTGTTGTAGCTAGTGAGCAAGATGCTCACATTCCTATAGTCCAACCATCTTGCTGGCTATTATTCTAGCTTGCTATTGTTCTATATTGTTCTAGCTAATGAGCAAGATGCTCACATTCCTATAGTGCAACCATCTTGCTGGCTATTGTTCTAGCTTGCTATTCTTCTAGCTTGCTATTCTTCTAGCTAGTGAGCAAGATGCTCACATTCGTGTTACCTCATTTGAATGGATAATTAATTAATTCCGTTGACAATGGCGATCGCCTTTTGATTCCCTAGGGGTTTAAAGAACAAAAAAACTATACCAAAGGAGGAACAGTTATAAACAGTTATATCTGTAATGGAGAATTGATTTGATGTAGTGCAAGCATCTTGCTTGCTATTTGTCTATATTGTTCTAGCTAGTGAGCAAGATGCTCACATTCCTATAGTCCAACCATCTTGCTGGCTATTGTTCTAGCTTGCTATTTGTCT
>JASJEA010000126.1 GCA_030064935.1 Crocosphaera sp.
GAAATAGAATACGACAGGTTAAAACCTGTCGAGTCGGGTTTCATCCCCCCTTTACAAAAAGGAGGCTCTCACCCTCCCGTCTTTTTCTGGTAGTCAAAACTTGCAGTCGGATATAAATGCAATCAAGGGTGTATTAAGTTCTGCTAATACACCCTTAATATTGACTTTGGTATTGACAACCAAAGTTTCTAATTTATACTACCTTTCGCACTCCAGGAAAATGTCGATGTTTGGCTAAAAATCCTAATAAAATGAAAGCAATAATAATAACAGTTCCGATGCCTAAATAACTGGGAACCCAAAAGGAGGTTTGAATAGTATTAATTTGGCCAGGTTCTAGTTGCCAAGTAACTTGGTTTTGCTCTGGATTAGACTCACTATTTAAACCATCATTTTTGTCAATATTTCTAACTCGCCAAGGGGCATTTAAAACTAACTCTAAATCAACTAAAGAACCAGGACTAACAATAATATTTCCCTGATTAGAGAGTAGCCCCAAAGAGCGTAAATCAACATCAATATTTAGTTTATTCCTTTCGAGAAATAACCAATTACTTTGTTTAATTGACATTTCAGCTTTGAGTTGTACTAATTCAGGATTTTCTACTTTTATACCAGAGGCAATTCTAGAATAGTTAGGGTTAAAAAAATGATTAAATTTATCTACTAATTCTTGACCGTTGCCAAAAGGAATGGTAACAATAATTTCCTCATCAGAAATCTTTTTAGCTTTACCATGTAATTTTTTTGCGCGATTTTCTAAACTATTTAACCACTGAGTTGCCTCAGTTTTACTTAAGCTTGTCAACTGTTCAGCTAAGCGAATATGTTGAACTATTTCACCACGATGTTGTTCATAAAAATTAACCCCAACATCGTAACGAACACAACCAGTTAATCCCATCACCAAAATTAACAGTATCGGCACAAATAATCCTTTTAATTTCCCTAAGCTTTGCTTATTTTTATGGGATATTTTTTGCTTATTTAACATTTAGATTTTCCTTGAATAAGTAACAATTTTTCCAGATTTTTGGCTAGGTTTAAATACTGTTATTTTCCTCCCAATCATCGTTATTAGTAGAACTGCCTCCACTGACGGTGACTAAATCAATTTGTTGCCGATAATAGTCGACACTTTTAACCTCAACCTCCACTTCATCTCCCAAACGATAAGCAATATGGTTTTTCCGTCCAACTAAACAACCATGACGAGAACGATATTCATACCAATCATCTTTTAAAGAACTAACATGAACCAATCCTTCTACTAATAAATCCTCAATTTCCACGAAGAAACCATAGGACTGAACCCCAGTAATTAGACCTTTAAAAACTTTACCAGTTCGCTCTTTCATGGTCTCAGCTTTTTGTAAGCCTTCTAGGTCTTTTTCTGCATCTTCTGCTGTTTTTTCTCGGTCATTGAGATAGGTTACTAAAAAGTGAAACTTCTCTTCTAATTCATCTTGCATGGAGGGTGGTAAAACATTCCAGTTAATGTTGCCATGACAACTACTACTAAAGAGATTTACCCCTGTTTTTGTTTGTTTAGTACGGCGATCGCGTCCATCACTAAACACTAATTTTAAGACCCGTTGGATCAATAAATCAACGTAACGTTTTCCAGGGGAAACACAATGGGTGTAACAGTCATCATAAGCGAGACCAAAATGAGAACCAGGATGACTATTATACTTAGATGATTTTAAGGTTTCATGGAGTAAATAACTCAATACATGAACATGGGAAGACTTTCCTAGCATCTGTGCTAAATTATAGTAGTCTTGGGGAGTGATTTCTTCTTCTGAAGCCAAAGACACCTCTAAACCTAGGTTTTGCGCTAATTTGAGTAAGTCTTCTAATTCCTCCCAGTCTGGTTCTGGTTGGGTACAATAAATGCCGGGAATGCCCAGAGCCCTAATATGATCAGCTACCACTTTATTCCCTAGAATGACTAACTCGGTTAATAGGGAACGGATAGGGGTTTGAGAAGAAGCGATCAAAGTTCCTACTCGCCCCTCGTCTTGATAAGGCGATCGAGGTTCTAGTTGCAGTTCAAACCCTCCCCGTTGTAGACGTTGGGCTTTTACCAGAGGAGAAAGGGTGAAAAATAGGTGTTTCAGTTTCTCAACCAGGACTTGTTTTTCTTCAGGAACTTGATCTAAATTCGCTAAGATAGATTGAGCTTCTTGGTAAGTGAGTTGATGATCTACCCTAATAACCGTTGGTTCAATGGAATACTCCAAAAGTTGACCATTTTTATCAAAGGTCATGATCACAGATATAGCCAAAACGTCTTGGTTGGGTTTCAAGGAATAACGTTCTGTCACCGCTTCGGGTAACATGGGCAAAACCTTCTCCCCTAAATATACCGTTGTTCCTCGTTTTTTAGCGGTTTTATCCAGGAGCGAGTCGGGTGTAATATAGTGGGCGATATCTGTAATATGAATAGCAAACTGCCAATCATTATCCTCTGTCTTTTCTAGAGTAAAGGCCGTTTCAATAAAGGGGATACAGTCTCGGGCCATGTCTTCGGTAAAGCTAAAGGTGAGCACCTCTCGCCAGTCGGCCCTTTTTTCCAAGTCTTCGGGGTCAAAGGTGTTAGGAAGTTCGGCTGCTGCTTGTTGCACCTCTTCTGAGAAAGTTTGGGATAAATCATGTTTACAACAGACAATATCTGTGTCAGCCGCAGCTTCTGCATCACTACCTAAAATGCGGGTTACTCTTCCAATGGGGGGATGTTCTCCAATGGGATAACGAACTACCGAAACATGAACCAGATGGTTCACGGCTTCCTCCAAGTTACCGCCATTTTGTTCCAGTAGTAATTCAAACAATAAGCGATCGTCGAGAGGAATGGCTTGATACTGTTCCTCTTCCTTTTTTACCTGGGCTAATAAAGAAGGGTTTGCCCTCTCTAAAATTAATCTAACTTCTCCTTCTGGGGAACGGCGACGGGTTCCTTCTTTAATGACTCTAACTAAAACACGATCGCCGTTCCAAGCATTACTGAGATGAACTTCTCTAACGTAGATGTCTTCTGCGTCTTCTTCATCTTGAATCGCAAAGCAAAAGCCTTTACTTGAACAGCGTAACTTTGCTTCAACAAGATCATCTTCTTGAACCCGTCGATATTTACCTCGTTCTTTTTCGAGGATACCGATTAATTCTAAAGCATCGAGGACGATTTGTAATTTTTCGACACTTTCCCCGTGTTCACATCCCAGTTTTTTCTCTAGAAGTTTGGCCGCCACCAATTTGTTATCACTGAAATGGGATAATAATGTAGCGATTGAAAATTCCATCTATAAAAAAGTCCTTACTAATAAGTGTTGAGTGAGTCTTATTGCTGAAGATAGGAAGATAAACACTAGGTTTATGATGAGTAATACTTGGGTTTAAACTTCACACCTCAGTTCGATCGCCTAAGTCCCTAGGGCTTATCAGATCGACTCTTGATAGAGTTTCCCCTGGGAACCTTGAATATCATGGCTAAAAAGTAGGCTTAAAGGGCAAAGCCAGGGTTATATCTTTGGAAAGGATAACACTGGTTGAAGACTAACTTTGCTCAAGATTGAGGGATACTTCTCTCAAATAAGCTCATCTGATTTCCCATTTTACCAATAGAAGGCACATTCTGAAGATTCTATCTTCAACTTCTCTGCTTAAACGGCGATCGCCACTTTAGTTGTCAATATAGCAAAAAAAGATGATTTTTTCGCATAAACATCTGTATTTATGGTCTAATTGTACAATTATCTGGGGTTTGCTGAGTTTTGGTAAAATTGAACTTTATTCAGAATAATTAGGTTCTCCTATTTACTTATATAGTTGATTCAACCAATTAATGAAAGTTTCTGCGATCGCTGGATTATTTTTTAATGTATTAGTCGTTATTGCTGTCCCCATTGGCTGTCCTGGTTTTTTTTGCCAGGCTAACCAAGTATGAATAAAAGCTTTTATTTTATCCTTCTTATTATAACCATTAATTTTCAATGTTTCAAGTTCATTTAAAATTTCGTTAGCTTTCAATTGTAATTGATCATCATCAGGAATTAAATAGGAAACAAAGTCTTCTAATTTTCCTGTTAATTGATTATTTGGCATTATCCAAATACCAATTTTAGGTAATTCCTTCTGCTCATAAATCCAACCTTTAGGACAGGTAGTTTTAGGAATATTATCATAACCTACTGACTTTAGTTTATTATTAATAGCTTGCCATCTTGCTTGTAAATCTTGATCAGCATCAACCACTATGCCTAATGTTTTTAAACGTTTTTCTTTCAATATAGTAGGAAGTTCTAATAATAAGGCTTCCACTCCTTGTGTTTTCCTTTTATCAGGGCGTGGTATACAGAATGTTTCAGGTACATTGTATTTTTCACATAATGCACTAATAACATGAAAATCATTCATTCCTTCTACTAAAAGCTGCTGTGGATTAGGTTGACGTGATGTTTTCCTTTTTGCCACTTAACGCACCTCAATTCCTTGATCAACAGCAATAGAAACTTCATCGGCTTTATATTCTACAGCCCTAAGTTTTCCATATTTACTATCTAGTCTCAATAGTTTTCCAACTGATTTATCTTCTATATCTTCTAATGCTTCTTGAAAAGCAGAAATACAGTCCCAACTGTGGGTAGTTGCAAAGATTTGTACATTTAATTCTTGTGCTATTTTTATGAGTAAACGCCACATATCTGTTTGTGCTTCGTAGTGTAATCCTGTTTCTATTTCATCGATTAATAATACTCCATTTTCAAGAACAATTGCTGTTGTAATTAGTCCTAAAATTCTCTTCATTCCTTGTCCCATACTGCTTAAAGGAATGGGTTGTTCTTCTTCTTTTATTTTAAGTCTAATTTGTTTAGTATATTGACTAACTGTAAAACCAATTCTTTCAATATCAGGGTTAATAATTTGTAAAGCTTTAATAACTTTATCTTCTTTAGGAGTTAGTTGAATTAAGTCCCAATTTTTTTCAACATCATCAAGATAATCATAATTTAATGGCATAAAAATACTATCAGGAGTGTACATAATAAGTCTTTCAAGACTATTTAAACGAGTCGGATTGGCATTTTCAGGGGTTTCTTGTATATAAGTTCCTTGTTGATTAATTTCATAAAATGCTTTTCCACGAGTATTTTTGTTTTCTGCCTTGGATTTTTTGAATTCATAATTTACTGTAAAATATTTATCATCTGTGGTCAATAAATGAATATTTTTAAACTTTGATTTTTCTGGTTTAAGATTTGTTATTTGAACTTTTCTAAAAAAATCACTGTCACAGAAAATCTCTATAGTCTTATTGATTTTATATTTATTAAAAAGATGTGTGACAAGATACATTTTAATAATATTTGACTCTTTTTCATCCTCTAATCTTAAAGACAAATATTCTTTTATTAACTTTAACAACTTAATTAAAGTAGTTGTTTTTTTATGTAATTTATAATAATAGGATTTATCAAATAAAATATGGATAGCTTCTAAAAAACTGGTTTTACCACTATTATTATCACCAACAATTAAATTAACTTGTGCTAAACCATCAACATAAAAATCTTCAAAACAACGATAGTTTTTAATAGTTAAATCTCGTATCATTTAATTAACCTCTCTATCTTGATTAATCCTTAAAAATTTCTTCAATGTTACAGCAAAAATTAGGTAATAAAAGACTGGTTAATTTATCAGCATGATATAAAGTCATTACTTTCTTTAAAATTCCCTGATCACGACGATAAACCTCTATTAATTGTTGTTTACGATCAATAATCCAATATTCACAAACTCCATGAATTGAATATAATTTTAACTTCGTTTGACAATCTCGTTTAATATCTTTTTCAGAAGTTGATAAAACTTCTATGATTAATTCGGGAGCAACAGTAATATGTCCCGATTCATCAGTAAATTTATTTAACTTTTCATAACTAATCCAAATAACATCAGGAATCACTGCATCGGTTTCAGAAAAGATAATTCCTGGAGTCATAAAAGCTTTACCTAAGCGTTTTTTTCGTGACCAATTTCTTAATTCTGCATATATATTACCAGCAATATCTTGATGATCTAAATGAGGTGCGCGAGTCACAAATAAATCTCCATCAATGATTTCATAACGGTTGCTATTATCAGGTAATCCCTCTAAATCAGCAATTGTCCAATAAACTTTTTCGATTCTTATAGAAGTCATAAACTAAGTTACTCCTATTTATATTCTTATTCCAATTGTACAATAAAGAATTTATTTTTTGTTATTTTTTTGAATACTATCAGTGAAAATTTTAATTGCTTCCAGTTGAGAACACATTAAAACACAATCCTCTAATAATTTAAAATTTAAGTCAGGTAATAATTGACTTTGGAAAATTTGTTTATCTTCGTTATCTTGTAAAGTATAAAGAGAAAATTTATTATTTTGCCATAACCAAACTTCTTGAATTCTAAACCTTTTATATTTCTCTAATTTTTTAATATTTCCACTGGTAATATTAACTTCAATTGCTAAATCAGGATGTTCTTTTTTTTCTCCAATGTAATAAGATTCGTCGGGTTCAAAAGAAACCCCTTTTTCTTCTGATTCACGGGTAGCACTTCCTACGGGAATAAACTCAATTTCTTTTTGCCAAAAATAAATACCTAGTAAAATAGCAATGATGCTTTTAATTGTTTCATGTTCTTCCCCTAAAGTCATTAATTCAATTACTCCATCTAAATAAGAAATTTTGACCCCTGGTTGTTTTTCTATTAAAGTTTTAATTGCTTTAAATTGTTGCCAATTATACCAACCTGGTAAGGTTAATTTTTGTTCTTTTACGGTTATAGTTTTATTGATTGTGACTGTATTCATTGTATTTACATATAAAGCTTGATCATACTTTAGTGGTTAATTAGTTTCTTTCGTTTATTTTCCCACCATTGATCAGTTATGTGAATCGATTCACAGCTATTTAATCCTTCGAGTATAAGAGTTTGTAAATGTTTTTGCTGTTGTTTTTCTTGAGCTTAAAGAATCAGATGATGTATATTATATTCACTAGGAGTACGATAATATTTGTTTTTAACTTGTTCATCGATAAATTCTATCATAGAATCAGGCAATGATATATTTAGATTTGTCATGGCAAACATAAGTGAAGGTATACTTTAAGCTTGCCATATTTTACTAATTTTTGCCAAGTACAAAAATATGAAGTTTAATTATTATCCTGAAACCGATTCCCTTGATATTAGTTTATCTGATAAAAGTAGCGTTGATTATCAAGAAATTGCTCCGAATATTGTTTTAGATTTTGATGAGGAGGGTAACTTAGTTGGTATTGACATTGATCAAGCAAGTTTGAAGGTTGATCTAACTCGTTTGGAAGCGCAATCTTTACCGATTCAAGCAGTTAATTTAATTTGAGTATAATATAAAGTAGGGTGCATTAAGATAACTATTTATTTTTATGATCAAATAGATTTGATTTCATGCCGGAATGCACCAGATTAACCATTAGCGATCAAAGTCATGTTGGATTGATGCTCATCTTTCTCCTGCTTTAGCAACTAAGATGTTATCATCATTGATATATGATTATTATTTAAAGGCAAAAAATGAAACTAAATGTAATTTTAGAACCTAGCGATGAAGGGGGTTATACTGTTTATGTTCCCTCTCTTCCTGGTTGTATTAGCGAAGGAGATAATATTGAAGATGCTTTAAACAATATTAAAGAAGCAATTGAACTTTATTTAGAATCAGATGATCTTCCTTTACCAGAAGGGACAATTATTCGGGAATTAGTTGTATGAGTAAAGTTCCCAGTCTTCCTTATTCTCAAATCATTACTGCACTTAAACGAGATGGATGGACAGTTATTCGTCAAAAAGGTAGTCATATTCGTCTAGAAAAAATGTTTGATGATGGAACTTTAAGAATAACTGTACCTGCTCATCGGCCTATTAAACGTTCTACTTTATCCCATATTATAAAACAAGCTCGCTTAACAGTTGATGATTTTTTGAAGTTACTGTAATATCTAATAACTTAATTATCTTAGATTGTAAGGTGAGAGAAGACTTTACCCACCCTACTTAAAAATTTACTTGAATCACGGTATAACTATGATTACCCTATTATTAGCATAGTGAGCAAGATGCTCACACTCCTCTGTCTCAAACTTATTTGAAACGACTATATCATCTATTTCGTCGATACTAATGTTATTGTTCGGTTAAAGATAATATTACTTTTATGTGTATGCTATTGTGTATATGAAAAAAATGTTAGCATAAAAATCATGAGATTTGCGATTAGACTAAGTCCTGCTGAATTTTGGATAGGAAACAAAGAAGATTTACATAGGGAAGAGTCCTATCTTTGCAAAGCTATTAAATTCGGGTTTCTTTTATCTATAATAATACCATTTTTTCCTGATGTTATTTATCCATTTTCATTCTTTCAATTCTGGAATATATACCCTGATAATTGGTTTGATTGGTGGAATAGTAGTAAGTTTTTATTTGCCTGGGGAAGTGGATTAACAATTACTTATTCAATCATTAATTATAAAAATTTTTCCTTAATTCCTATGTTTCGGAAGCCAAATAACCTAAACTTCTCTAAAGTAATTGTATGGACTTTAGTTATTATTTTTGGTTCTACAGGACTTATTATGCTAAAATATTAATATAATAGTCAAAAAT
>JASJEA010000127.1 GCA_030064935.1 Crocosphaera sp.
AAAATTCATCCCTCAACTTGTAGAAGTTGGGGTATTCTTTTTGTGTTTCTGGTTTTTCTTTTATTGGGATAAAATAGTAGAAGGATGGGGTATTCTGCCCAACATTACTATAAAAAGCGATGCACTCCAATCTGGGCGGTTTCCGTCGAGCATGAAGTGCATCAAGAAGAAGTCGTAAAAGGACGGGGCTTTAAACCGAAAATTTCCGCTAAACTTAATTAACCTCGACTATTCTTGAGCCACAATCACCACAGTAATGTTATCAGATCCCCCCGCTTCTTTGGCTGCTTCGATTAAATTTTCAGCAATATCTTCACAAGACTCACTACCTTCAAAAATTTCTCGAATTCCATCATCAGCAACTTCTTCGGTTAATCCATCACTGCAGAGTAAGAGACGATCGCCACTTTGAATATCTAATTTTGCAATTTCTGGTCTATGGGTATCTTTCCGTCCCAAACATTGGAATAGAACGTGCCGCCAGGGGTGAGTTTTTGCTTGTTCTGGCTCAATGTCCCCCATTTTCAAGGCCCTTGCTACCCAGGTATGATCTTCGGTGATCTGTTCTAATTGACCTTCACGAAGTCGATAGAGACGAGAGTCTCCCACATGAGCCTTTAAAGGTTGTTCCCCACGAAATAAAACCACAACCACTGTGGTCCCCATTTCTCCCCGTTCTGGGTGGTTTTGTTGGTCTTCGAGAATGCCTTCATTTGCTTTAATAATTGCTTCTTCGAGGATCTCATAAGAAGATACTTCGGAGTCCCAAGCGTTTTCTAGATATTCTTTAACTGTTTGGGTGGCAATCAGGCTTGCTTCTTGTCCTCCTGCATGGCCTCCCATGCCATCTGCGACAATGAAAAAACGTCCATCAGGATCGAGGTAAAAGTTATCTTGGTTGACCGATCTCAACAGTCCTGGATCCGTTAGACCTTTGAAGCGACGATTCGTCATTGGTGAGTTGCTTAATTAGAGTAAATGGTAGTCATTCAGTCAGAGACAAGGGTGTTGGCTAAATTCCTACTTACCAAATAGTATCAAAAAATTCGCTCTTTATCATCATTAAACCATTATAGGGCCGTTGAGGATGTCAAGGGTAAACCACCGTAGAGATTATTTGATTGTCATCAGAGCGGTTGAGTGTCAAATGGGGAATCTTTTGAGTTGAACGATCGCTTCTTTCGCTCTGGTTATCAAACCGCTAGAAATGCCTGGGGTTTGGGGAATTTGCCAAAGTAGATCAATAGTACGCCTTAACAACCTGACTAAGTCTCCTTCATCTAAACTGGTATTCTCACAGAGTTCTTGCCAGTCTCCCCCCAAGGCCCATTGTTCCACTAAACCCATCAACTCTAATTCTAGCCAAACAGGAATCGTTATTTGATAACGTCGTTGGGTTTGGTTTAATAAGCGTCGCATTTCCCCGATACTTACGCCATTTTCAGGAGTTTCCCTAAATAAACTCAACACTTCTGGAGATGGTAAATAATTAGTCCAAGCATCTGGCCGCAATGTTTCGGTAATAATAGCACTCACTGCGGCTGCTAATTGATGGGGTTCTAAATTGTTTAAAATACCTGACATAAACACCAAACCTAACCATAGCTCGTTTTCCCCTCGCATGGTTGCGGCGGCTTCCCCTAAAGGAGTCGGGGTATAATTGTCTAGGGCATTAAACTCTCGCAAAATTTTAATTAAATTCAAGAATTCCTGCCAGTAATATGATTGATTGGATTGTAATTTTTGGAACTTAATTTGTCGATTGTGGAGTTGTTCTCGTAACTGTAAACGCTGATGATGGGACTTTAAGAGTTGTTTAAAATTTTTGTTTTGGTTTAAGGGATGTTGCTCTAATAAATCTTGGACATTATCGATGCGTTTTTCTTGTTCAATCACTTCGGGGGCAGTAATGCGACCAAAAGCTCGTTCTTTCATTTGTTGACCAAGTTGGGCACAAGCTTGATCTCCTATTGGACCTTTTCCCAAGGATAATGTTCTCACCTCTGGTAAGGTTAAATTATCGAATAAAGATAGGGGTAAAGAGGCCCCATAAAAGTCAACAATATCCCCTCGTTTAACTAAATACCAATAATTATTATCCCCTAAACACAGTAAATCAAAACTTTGTCCTGAGCCGGGAACCATCGCTGCGATCGCTGCTAATTGAGGTTTTGAAGTCTTTAACCTTTTCCCTTTTAAATAAACTAAATCCCCAATATTTAACTTACTTAATTGCCCTGAAATTTCTTTTTTTCGTTCTTCTTCTGCTTGTTCTTTTAGTATTTTTAACAGTCTTTTTTCTTCTTTTAATCTAGCGTTTAACTTTTCGTATTCTAAGATATCTTTTTCTTGTAATCCCCCTAATTCAATATCTAGTTTCGCTAATTGTGTGCTTAAAGAGGCGATCGCTTCTTGTTCTGGTTCTAGTTTTAGTTGGGCTAAATATTCAGCAAAACTTCTCTCTAATAGGTTTTTGGCTTCTTGCAGAGTGTGTTTTTGTAGGAGATTTAATACCATCCCATAAGAGGGAGTAAAACAACTTCTTAAAGGTTCTGAGTGAGCAGTTGCTAAATAAGCGGCTTCCTTTGCCCCTTCAAAGGGTGTTTGAATGGCTACTACATGACCCACTTCGTCCATTCCTCTTCGTCCTGCTCTTCCTGCAATTTGTAAAAATTCTGAGGGGGTCAACATACTATGGCCGGTGTCTGTTCGTTTCGACAGGGCTGAGATCACGGTCGTTCTGGCGGGCATATTGATCCCAGCTGATAAGGTGGCTGTGGCAAAGACCACTTTTACCAACCCCACTTCAAATAATTGTTCTACTAATTCTTTCCACACAGGTAAGATACCGGCATGGTGGGCGGCAATGCCCCTGGTTAGGGGTTCGAGTTGATCCCCTCTTACTAGCTGGCACAGACTGGCTAGAATTTGAAATAAATGGCTTTTACTGTCTTCATCAGCAGCTAAGGAGGCGAATAAACTAGACTCAGGGGAAAGGGTTTCTAAAAATTCCTTTAAGGGATCGTATAAGGGAGGAATTTGTTGACCCACCGCTTTGAGAAGACTGTTTTGTAAGTTGTGATTTTCTGTTAAAAAGAAGGTTAACAGATTATATTGTAGGGCGTGGGCTTCTTCGGGAGAAACCAAAACCATCCCTTCTAGTTTTTGAACCGCTCTGTCACATTCCCGACGACTAAAAATGACATAGATGGCAGGTAATAGGTCTTTTTCATAGAGTTGTTCTATAACCATCATTGGTGTCGGACATTCGCTGCGCTTTATCCTTCTCTTTTTATTACGGTTTCCTTTGGGTTTCAGACGAGGGTGAAGGGCTGTTTGTTGACCATTGAGAAGGGGATACAGTCCGTTTTTTTGACTAAAATAGAATCTCAGGGGAACAGGACGAAAATCTGAGTTAATCAATTCACACAGACTTACTGATCTTGTTTGATGATCAATATTCGGGGCTGTTTTTCTAACTTGGTTAATCCACTCTGTTAATTCTTCTGGGTTGCCTATGGTTGCAGATAGGGCAACTAATTGAATGGTGGGGGGACAATAAATAATGGACTCTTCCCATACTGTTCCTCGACCTCGATTACTAATATAATGACACTCATCTAAAATAACGGTGGCCACATTTTCTAAGGAGGTTCCCACATGACCGATGGGGGTTTCATAGAGCATATTGCGAAAAATTTCTGTGGTCATAATTACAATTGAGGCATCAGCATTGATCACTGTATCTCCTGTAATTAATCCCACCATACCCTCTTGAATCCCTTCTTCTGTGGTGGCAAATTTGTCTTGAAAATCTCGAAATTTTTGATTAGAGAGGGCCTTGAGGGGTGTGGTGTAGAAAACTCGCTGACCTAAACTCAGGGCGCGATAAATGGCAAATTCTCCAATGACTGTCTTCCCTGAACCTGTGGGGGCGCAGACAACAACGGATTTTCCCTGGTTTAATGCCGTGATCGCTTGCTCTTGAAAGCCATCTAGTTCAAAGGGAAATAGTTTTTGAATATTGAGTTCAGGAGAGTTTAATGTTTGTTTCACTCAAGGTTAATCAGAATTTAGAATTTAGAATCACCTCCACCTCACGTTGAAGGCTTGAAACAAGGAATATTTTTCTTTTTATCCCCTTTAAAGGGGAGGCTTGAAACCCTTTTTTGCGGTCGCATATTCAGCTATGAAGGACTACACCTTGTTTCCATTCTAGAGGAAAAATCTAGCGATTACTGACTTTTTGATTGATTCGTGTTTTTCCCAGTCAACAATTTCGTTAGAATGTCAATTGTAACAATTTTTGCCAACCTGCGGGTAATAACTTGCCAAAATGTAAATTTTCCTTTACAATTAGATGGTAAAGAACTCGCATCAATATCAATTGAGATTGTGCTGAAAAAATAAATAACGACGATAAAGATTAGTTTGTAACCGTTTCTGTAAGATACCACCACTATATCTGCAAACAACTCATTCTTAAGAGACACCTAAACATGGCAAGCAAGAAAAAAGTTGATACCGTCCGTCACTATCTTCAATCGATTGGAAAAACCCCATTACTTTCCAGTGATGAAGAAATTAAACTCGCTGAAGAAATTCAGAAGATGTTACCTTTATTAGACAAAGAAATTTTAACCCAAGCAGAAAGGAAAATTGTCGTTAAGGGACAAAGGGCTAGGGATAAGATGATTCAAGCTAATCTTCGTCTGGTAGTGTCTATTGCTAAAAAATACTTAAATTCTGGACTTTCCTTGTTGGACTTAATTCAAGAGGGAAGTTTAGGGTTAATTAGAGGGGTTGAAAAGTTTGATCCAGCACGAGGTTATAAGTTTTCTACCTATGCTTATTGGTGGATAAGACAAGGAATAACCAGAGCGATCGCAGAACAAAGTCGCACGATTCGTCTTCCCATTCATATTAACGAAAATCTCAATAAATATCGCAAATCTATTCGAGAATTAACCTTAAAATTAGGGAGAAGACCTACACAAAAAGAGATTGCTGAGGAGATGGAAATCTCTGTGGATAAGTTACAGTTTCTACAACAAGCAGCCTTTAAAACGAAGTCTCGTAGTTTGAATATTGTGATCGATGAAAATAACACTGAATTAGGTCAATTACTTCCTGATGAAGAAGGAATTTCTCCTAGTGATTTTGTAAAGCAGGAAGAAAAAGTTTCTCAAATTAATGAAATGTTAGAGAGTTTGTCTCCTAGACAAAAAGAGGTGATTATTCTTCGTTTTGGTTTGCGAGATGGTAAGCAAATGAGTTATAAAGCCATTGGAGAACAATGTGGTATCAGTCACGAAAGAGCCCGTCAAATTTATAGTCGTGCGTTAAGAATTTTGCGCAAACAATCAGGTGTAATCGAGAAGATTGCGGGCTAAAGATTGAGATGTTACTGAGTATTAATAGGGAGAAAATTCATATCTATGATATAATCCATCAAGATAATTTTCTCCCTGAATATTTCCTATGGTTGTTATTCCGTTTGTTGCTCAAAAATTAACAGAAAAAACATCGATTGCTCTGGTTAATGAGATTAGATTTAAGGACATTTCGACTCCCCTATTCCCTCAACCTATCAGTAGCAGTTATGTCTGTCAGGGAGAAGAAAATACACCTGTTTTATTGATTCACGGTTTCGATAGTTCTTTGTTAGAATTTCGTCGTCTTTTACCTATTCTTGGCCACCATCATCAAACTTGGGCCATTGATTTGTTAGGTTTTGGTTTCACTGACAGAAGCAGAGCGTTATCATTTAGTCCTGAAAATATCAAAACCCACTTATATCATACCTGGAAAACTTTGATTGAGCAACCTGTTATTTTGGTGGGGGCTTCTATGGGAGGGGCAACAGCAATTGATTTTAGTTTAACCTATCCAGAAGTAGTTAAGAAGTTAGTCTTAATTGACAGTGCCGGCTTAGCTGCACCTCCGAGAATTGGAAAATTTATGTTTCCTCCTTTAGACTATTTATCAACTGCATTTCTAAGCAATCCTAGGGTTAGACAAAAGATTAGTGAATCAGCATATTATGATAAGAGTTTTGCCAATAAAGATGCTCAATTATGTGCTGCTTTACATCTTAATTGTGAGAGATGGAGTCAAGCGTTAATTTCCTTTACAAAAAGTGGTGGTTATGGTTCTTTTAAAGAAGAATTGGGGAATATAAAGCAGCCAACGACTATTATTTGGGGAGAAAATGATAAAATTTTGGGGACAAAAGATGCTGATAGATTTAAAGATTTGATTCCCAATAGTCAATTAATTTGGATTCCTAAATGTGGCCATGTTCCCCATTTAGAAAAGGCAGCATTAACCGCAGAAGCGATTTTAAACTAATTAAGATAAGATGCTTAACTTTGAATGGTAGAGTAGGTTAGACGGCTATAATATGGGCAATTACAAAAAGATAACCATTCGTCGTAACCCACCATTTGAGTTAATATATTTTTTAATCAGATATACGAGAATAAACAGGGAAAACTGTTGCTACTAACACATAACGGAGTCTATTTTTTGAGCAGTGGGAAGGCAAAGGTAAAAACGAGCGCTCATTTTTTATTAATCCCTGATGTCCCTCCCAATAACATTAACATCCCTGCGATTAAAATAGCGATCGCCACCCCTCCTAAAATCCAATCTAATGTTGTGTTAGGTTCCATATCTATTAACGTTAATTTACATATTGTCTAGAGTTGCAAGAAAGAGAGGCCTGCAATTTCTGGTCAACAAAATTTTCAGACCTTAAGGTGGGCAAATTAGAAACTTCTCTAGACTACTTCTACTTATAATATAAAAGTTTGCCCACCCGACAAAACTTTTAGACATTCACTTTATTTTGTACTCAATAGCAGCTTTAACAAAGCCTAAAAACAAAGGATGAGCGAAGTTAGGGCGGGATCTAAACTCAGGATGAAACTGAGTCGCAATAAAGAAGGGATGATCGGATAATTCAATAATTTCCACTAAACGACCATCAGGAGAAGTTCCACTGACTTTATAACCTGTTTCTAATAGTAGATTACGGTAAGCATTATTAAACTCATAACGATGACGATGACGTTCATAGATAACCTCTTGTTGATAGAGAGATGCAGCCAAGGTATCAGGAGCAATGCGACAGGGATAAAGTCCTAAACGCATGGTTCCTCCTAAGTCCACCACATCCTGCTGTTCCGGTAAGAGATTAATCACAGGGTTAGGGGTTTCCGGTTCAAACTCAGCACTATTGGCATTATTCAAACGGGCGACATTTTGCCCCCATTCAATCACCGCACATTGCATTCCCAAACAGAGTCCTAAAAAGGGAATTTGCTGTTTTCTGGCATATTCAATCGCTTGTACTTTTCCCTCGACACCACGAATACCAAACCCTCCAGGGACAATAATGCCATTAACATCGTGCAAATATTTATCGGCCCCATAATTTTCAATATCCTCTGCACTCACCCAACGCACCTTTACCTCGCTATCTGTGGCAATCCCTCCATGTACAAGGGATTCTATCACCGATAAATAAGCATCACTAAGTTGTACATATTTCCCCACCAAAGCCACTTCTATCTTGCGTTGGGGAGACTGCATTCTTTCGACTAAGGTTTGCCATTGGGTTAAATCGGGGTTACGGGGTTCTAAATGTAATAATTCTAGGGTTTGTTGGGCTAATCCTTCTTTTTCCACTACTAAAGGCACTTCGTAGATGCTGCTGGCATCCTGTGCCGTAATGACTGATTCGACAGGAACATCACAAAACTCGGATAACTTTTCCTTCATCCCCTCTTTTAACGGGCGATCGCAACGACAGACTAAAACATCGGGTTGGATACCAATCGATCGCAACTCTTTAACCGAGTGTTGAGTGGGTTTAGTTTTCATTTCCCTCGCTGCTCGAATCCAAGGAATTAAGGTGACGTGCATATAAAGAACATTATTGCGCCCAACATCTTTACGAAACTGACGAATGGCTTCTAGAAAGGGTAAAGATTCGATATCGCCAACGGTTCCACCGATTTCAGTGATAACCAAATCAGGGTTGGTATTTTTGGCAACACGATGGATGCGTTCTTTAATTTCGTTGGTAATATGGGGAATAACTTGTACTGTGCCTCCCATATAAGCACCCCGTCGTTCTTTGTTAAGAACAGCTTGATAAATTGATCCTGTGGTCACACTATTAAGACGAGACATAGGAGTATCGGTAAAGCGTTCATAATGGCCTAAGTCAAGATCAGTTTCGGCCCCATCATCAGTAACAAAGACTTCTCCATGTTGATAAGGACTCATGGTACCGGGATCGACGTTAATATAGGGGTCAAGTTTGAGGATAGAAACAGAGTAATTCCTGGACTTTAATAAACAGCCCAAACTGGCTGCTACAATACCCTTACCAATACTGGAGACAACTCCACCAGTTACAAAGACAAACTTAGTCATAGAAATTTATTTAAGAGTCGAGTTTTAGACTATCTCCCAATTATAAATAGTTTAGGGTTTAACACTGTTAAACCCTTACAAAGTTTTGATGATTTTTGCAGAGACAATCCTAATTAATGATGGACCTTTTTAACAAAATGTTTGCAGAAGTCACCACCTATAAATTCTAAAAGAAATACTCATATTTTAGGTGGGGATGAATGCAAACCAATAAATCAACCACTTCGTTGTCCTTATACT
>JASJEA010000157.1 GCA_030064935.1 Crocosphaera sp.
AAATAGATTGGTTTTAGCTAGTATTTTTTAAGACTAACTGGCTTGAATTCCTGTGTTTATTTTTCTCAAGATTATCCTTAATTTTTTAGGAATTTATGGCTCCTGCTTACATCGAACTCAGGTTATTAGGTTTTGTCGCTATTTTTACTGGTATTATAGAATACATACTGTAAAAATACGGAGCCAAAAACTACCTAAATAACCCTAAAAATTGACATTTTTAGGGTTATTTGATTGTTGATATTTTTGTATTAAATATTAATTACTGGAGTTTAGACTATGAAAAAATTACCCAACATTTTTTTGGTTTATAAAATGGCATAAATTAACTAAAAATTTGCTCTAAGTCTTCTTATTTGGAGCTTAGATTATGAATGAGATCGAATTAAGGATTATTGATGATTTTATATTATATATTTTGCATTGACATTTTTAATTATGAAAAAACTTGTTTCTGTGAAAGATGCTTCTTAGCATTAAGTTATTTGAAAGATCAGTATGCGATTGGGACGTTGACGGCTAAGATTATTACACCCAAACCGATTTAAAGGGAGGAATTATGTCGGAAATAAAAGATACTGTTGCTCTTAGTTCTCAATGGATGGCTGCTGTTCGTGCGATAGAGAATCAAAGACCAGATGGTTTATTTTCAGACCCAATAGCGGCTCAATTAGCTGGACAAGAAATTATCCAGAAAATTGCCCCATCTGTTCAAGAATATGAAGACAAAGGTGCGCCTATTGTTATCGTAAGAACTCGTTTTTTTGATGATTTTCTGATGTCAGTTGCTGATAGTATTCGTCAAGTTGTGATTCTAGGAGCCGGGATGGATACTAGGGCATTTCGTCTATCTTGGTTCCCGAATACTCATTTATATGAACTTGAACAACCTGACGTTTTAAAGTTTAAAGCCTCCCGTTTAGGTGATGCACAGGCGAAATGTCATCGCCATCCTATTGAAGCTGATTTACGAGAACCTTGGTCTGATTTATTATTAGTAAAGGGTTATCAACCAACTGTCCCCACGGTTTGGCTTTTAGAGGGATTATTATATTATTTGACTGATAAAAAAGTTTCTGAACTGTTAACAACTATTACTGAATTAAGTTGCCCTGGAAGTTTGCTAGGGGCTGATTTAATTAATACTGAATTTTTAGGTTCAACAGAAACTTTATCACAGCATTGGAAATTTGGGTGTGATGAACCATTAGACTTTTTTTCTAACTATGGTTGGCAAGCAGAAGCCATACAACCTGGAGAAGAAGGGGCTAATTTTGGTCGTTATACTGCTAAAGTATATCCTCGTGATGTGATAGGTATTAAACGGGGTTTTTTAGTGAAAGCAAAGTATAGCTAATCTTGAGACAATTTAATATAAGCATTACCCCCTAATTCCTATCTAGAACAAGAGGCAGCAGTTAATCAAAGTGAAGACGAAACAGGAAGAAACGGTTAGAGAGTTGAGGCAGTTGATGGGGGTAAAATTCCTTTAAAGGGATTACGCGCTTTAGCTTCTAATTTTTGACCCCGTATCCATAAATAACCACAAATTCCTAAGACAATTAACCAAAATAACAAGATAACTATCCCCTCTAAATAAAGATTGAAAGAAAGAGTATCTAATAAACCCCAGGAAATTAACCCCAATACCGAGGGAAACCAACAAAACCAAGGAAAGGCTAAGATTGATAACCAGCGTATGCTCCCTACTCTTTCTTTTGTACCTTTGTACCATATTCCTAAGCCATAACCAAAGGCGAAAGCGAGAGCTCCAGCGAAAGCTCCAGCTACAGTTCCAGCGAGAGCGAAAGCTCCAGCGACAGCGACAGCGACAGCGACAGCGAGAGCGAGAGCTCCAGCGAGAGCGAGAGCTCCAGCGACAGCGAGAGCGAAAGCTCCAGCGATATCTCCAGCTCCAGCTCCAGCGAAAGCTCCAGCGACAGCGAGAGCGACAGCGAGAGCAAAAGTGCTAGATTCTCTTAAAGAATCATATAAAATCGTTATTCCTTCCCAAACCAATCTTTTTTGAAAAAATTGAGTAACTCCTTTAAGATATGTCACCACACCGAAGAAACCTAAACTTATTAACAAAGGTGACTCAAGGGAATCTTCTTTTGAACGAACCTCACCCCACAAAACTGTTAAAAACGTTACAATAATCAAATATATTATGATCATCAAAGTAAGAATCAGTGCTGAAGGAATAGAGAAACTTGTCTGACTGAAAATTTGGTTCACGATTCTTATAATTGAAACAGTAGCTCCTATAGAAAGCAACACAGCAAAGATCAAAAGTCCCCAATAATCTGCGCTTCTAAAAAATTGATAATCTATCTCTTCATAAAGATTACGCCAATCATCAATGGTTAAACGTCGAGGAGATTCAATTAAGCGACGCAATAAATCTAATTGTAAAGGACAAGGTAAATTCAACAAAAAGTTTGACCATTCTACTGCAATATCCCCCTGATTCATTCTTTCAACTTGACTCAAAATTTTCCCAACTTCTTTACTCATCTTCCTTTGAATCTCCTCTGTTACCACTGATTGTTCCAACAAAGAGATAGCATCAGAACTAATTTTTTCTGGTAATTTTATCCCGTTAAAACCAGGGATTGCACATATCGGAATCATCAACCGAAAATCGATATAAGGTTGAACAAAAGAGTGTAAATCAATTCTCTTGTTAAGTTGATTAACCAATAAATAAGCAATTCGTCCGACAATAATAGATAAATTTGAATGGGAAGGATCAAAAGGATGCCAAATCCACTTCAAATAGTCTCCATTTCTCTTTTCTTCCCTGATTAAAACTTTTAGTTCCTCCGCAATCTCTTCTTCTTTTAAAGCCTCTTCAACCTCTGGTAATTGAATTAAAGAACCCAGATACCATGCCGTTATATCCCCTAGATTAGCATCCCATAAAAACGGCGCAAGAGCCATTGCTGCTTCAGGTGTGCCAATGTTCTTGATATCTTCTAAGATTATATTTTCCAGGGATTGATCGTTACTTTCTTTTGCTAAATTGATTAATGTAGGAATCCCTAAATTTCCCAGTTTATATAAGCACAATCTAATAGTTCTCTGTAACTCAACATCATTAGAACTGCTATTAAGACTGTAACATTGAATCAAGGTTTCTGCTGCTTGAGATTTATTGGTTTCAGCTAAAGCTTTCGCTGCTGCTTTTCTCCTGATCAAAAAATCTCTTTTCTCAGCATCATATAAATTTCTAGAGGGGGGATTAATAAACGTTTCCCTTAAGAATTGAAAGACATCATTTCCTCTTTTACTAGAACTCGCAGCGACGGAACCAAAGGCACTTAAAATTCGCTCATTATTCTCTTCTTTTAATTTATCTTTAAACGATTCAATAATCTCATTAGCTAAGTCTGGGTTTATCTCAATGGTATCCCCTAAACATTCAAAAGCCATCAACTTATCTTGTGCATAAACACTCCTAATTAATTCCGTACTACTATTAGCTAAACCACACCATAACTTCATAACTTCTTGCCAGTCATCTGGTGCATTTTCCCAATAATTAACTAACTCATCAGATTGATTTATAAGCGCAGCAGCGACAAAATATTCTTGTAACGTTTGATGAGCAAACTGATACCTTTGTCCGCCATCAAGACGTAATAATAAACCACTCCGATCCACAATTTCATCGATAATCTTATCAGTTACTTCTTGATTTAAGTTTAAATTGGGTAAAATATTTTTAACTTCTTCTCTAATTTCTATATCAGAAATAATCCGACGATTTTGTTGAAATTGTTGAGATGTTTGGTCTGAATTATTTCTCCTCTGAGCATACAAAGCTAACCCTTGAAGCACTCTTTGTTTTTGAATCCCTGTATACTTATTGGGGACACCTTTTGCTTCATCTCTTGACTTAGATAAAATGTTAATCGCCTCAGTATAAAATTCCGCCCGTGAGTAAGGTAAAATGACAGCAGTATCCGTGTATAAATAAGCAATAATAGTTAACAGTAAAGGATTCTTGGCTAAGGTTTTAATTTGGGGTTTATCATCCAAAGTTTTTAGTAATTGCTCAATGGATTTCCCTTCTGGCATTTCCGGTTGCCATGCTCGTAAAAAACGCCTAATTTGTTGATCATTGAACTGACTAATTTCCAAGGTTTTCTTAACCGTATCATAAAATTGATTCTTATAAACTGCCGTTCGACAAGTAATAATAAATGAACAATTTTCATAAGTATCTAAAAAAGCTTTTAATACCTTAACCACCTCCCCACGACTATCATCAATCACCTCATCTAAACCATCAAAGAGTAATAATAAAGTACCTTCTTTTAAACTTTCATGAACACAATCATTAGCATTAGGAAAATCATTAAAAGAAAAAATTTCAACTAACTTTTTCTCTAAAGATTCAACCGTTAAATCAGATAATTTAAGAGTATTTAGTTCCAGTAAAATTGGAATCAAAGGAGTCGAAAATCGACTTAATCCCTGTTCTGCATAAGACAAAGTTAAATACTTTAATAAAACAGATTTTCCTGATCCTGGACTTCCTACTATCATTAACTTAGAATGCTTTTCTAACGCTTTTTCCGCTTCAATCAAAGACTTCTTCCATTGATCTCTACTTTCTTTAACTTTCAACGGAACATAAACCTCTCGCATTTTTAAAGGTTTATTTGGACGAAAAGAAATAGACAGTTGTTTATACTTTTTTACCAAAGCTTCTCGATATCTTTTGACCGCCAATTTTATTAAAAGTGTTCCTGCAAATCGTTTATAAATCCATTGACCTAGACTGTCTAATAACTTGGTGAATAATTTTTTTATGGTGTCACTAAAAGCACTTCCTATGGTTATTCCTAAACTCAGAATAAAAAAAATAGGTAGCCAAGAAGGATACTTCTGTTGCTCATATTCTTGATCATAAATATCCCATAATTTATCCTGTGTAAAACAGGAATTTTGAGATGATGAATTTTGAGCATTTTCCTCTTTGTACAAATTAAGAATTTCGTTTACATTCTTTTTCTTAGGATTCGATTTCAAAAAATCCAAACGATCTGATTCTGCATCTCTTTTCGCTAAATTTTTGATTTTTGCTTCGAGAACTTGACAAGTAATAGGAGGATTTTGGGTTGAAATTGGTGTTAATATTCCTACTCTAATAGAACTTATTAATGCTAGAGTAAAAATCAAAGCCAATTTTCTATTTTTAATCCTCATAAATTTGATTAGAAAAATCTGTATTTCATTAAGTATCATTATCAAGTCTTCCTTATAATTTGTCTTTCGCTTCTAATAGAGCCATTTTTCTCTCCAAATCCCCTACTCTCTGACTCAAAGTAACACTATCACCATAATCTTTTTTGCGACAAAAGATGTGCGGAATTTGGGTTATATAAACACAGGGAACTAGAAAAACAGGCCGTTTAAAGATTTGCCACCCTCGATGACCTCACTGAAGCCAATTGTACCGTATAAGAATGCCAAGAGTACGAACCGCTATATTAATATCGGCAACTTCGTTTATGCGGGGGTAGACTACGAAGAAATTGTCAAACAGGCACAACAAGAAGCAGATATCATCCTTTGGGATGGGAGAAATAACGATTTTCCCTTTATTTGTTCCGACTTACACTTAATTTTAGTTGCTCCGTTGCGCCCAGGGGATGAAACCACTCATCATCCAGGGGAAGTTGTTTTACGCATAGCTGAAATCGTTGATTAATCAAGCAGAAGTTGATGTAGTTGTGGCTGTCACACCCAGTAATTTAGAGGTGTTAATTAACGTTAATAAACGGATTGTTAAAGCAACTTATTAGTTTGTAGAAAGGCAAACCCCAGGGCTAACTAAAGAGATAGACAATTTTTAAAAGACCATAGTTAGTGATTAATGTCAATGTAAGAAATCACAACAAGTCTGTAATTTTTTTGCTTGAGTTTATTAGCGATCGCCTCAATAATAATTCATATTGAGTTAGGTTAAATCAATGTGATGGTGATGATGCAGAATGCTTTTGACACATTAGGAAATAGGGTACAACAGACGGTAAAAGCTGTCGATATTCTCTATCAACATTTTCTAAATTTTGTGGAAACTGAATCTGCTTCTCAAGTTTTAGAACGGTTTCGTTTATTATTAATGGAACCAGAAGATTATCCTGATTTTACAGTTCAGGAAGTCATTAAAACTATGACCTACTCTACTACATCACAAGAGGATTTTTTAACATTTTTTAATCGCTGTTGTCAACTTTGTATTTATCATTGGGTTGCCAATCCAGAAACAAGGTTAGCGATTTTTGATTTATTAAACCTGTTTGAAAATTCATCATTTCCCCACAATCATCAGCAAACTTTTTATCGGAGACTGCAACAACAAATTGATGGTTTTTCTGAAACTTCTCAATATTTAAAATTTCAAAGATTAACTCGAATTATTAATCCTGGTTATGCTTCTAAGGCTCCCAAACCTCAATATTTAGGTGATTTATTAGGACGTTATCCCTTTTTGTATAAATATTGTCTCCTGTGTAATAATAGTTCTCAAAATTATAGTTATCTTTTAGCTGGTATAAAAATACAACAACAACAGTCTTTTAAGAAACAGTTAAATTACGCAATTAGTCTTCAAAAAGCTAAACTCGAAGTTGCAAGAATTCGTCAACTAACTTCTCAACCAAATCCAACAGTTGACTCGGTTAAAAATCCCACATTATTGAGTAATCAAGCCTTTGATAATGCTGTAAAGTGCTTTAATAATTTTGATCAAGATAAAATCGATAAAACTCAATTAATTCAGTCCTTAAATGCTCAAAATTCAGGTTTTAAACAATTTAAAATTTGGTTGATTTATTATCTAGGGCAAGAGATTGAAACTTCATCAGCAAAATATCAACTTCATCAATATTTGGCCTGGAAAATAACAGGAATTTTTCCTGAATGTGATGAGCAGCCTGTGGACGATGATTTGATTTTAAAAACCTGTAATCAATTAGTAGACCAATGGTTAGTCGAACCAGATAAATTCCCTAATCATCTCAACTTGATTAATCCTAAAACTGCTTCAGGGGCAAGACAAATGACCGTGTTACTGTTAAAATTAATGTTGTTAACCTCATCAGTTAAATATTCCTTAAGAGAAAAAATTGCTCACCTATTTGAACAGTACGAGTCAACACCCATTGAAAAATGTGTATGGTTGTTGCAACTCCTAGAAAATTGTTTACTTGCGTTTACAATTTCTAGTGAAAGAACGGGTTTTATCGATTAAATTACAGATTTCCTGAAGACAAAATTCCAGAAAATGCGATAGAATTCTCCTATTTGTAAGGTGTGTGAGGATAAAAGTGATGACAGTGCACAATCGAGTCAACACTTATACTAATACTACTCAAAGGTTTTGGCTAACTTTGGGGCGATATGGTGGCTTAATAGGATTGATTTGGCTTATTCTCTGTCTCCCAGCACAAGCTGCCAAAGAACTGCGTATTGCTGTTAAAAAAGCGGTCAATACTGTGCAGGTGGGGAGTTCAACCCCTGCTATCGTTAGGGATGCAGGAGGAAAACCTATCGGCAACTTAGCCCCGTTAGACGGGTTCACAGTTAAACCAAGAGGAAGTGGTGTTAATCTTAACCAATGGAACTCTAGTTATCTCATCATCGAGCCTAAAGATGATGGAGTGGTTTGGATCGGCGATCGCTGGTATCGGGGAAAAGTCCGTATCATCCGTCAAGGAAGGGGAGTTACTGCCCTTAATTTAGTTGATTTAGAAGAGTATTTGTATAGTGTGGTAGGGGCTGAAGCTTATCCCACCTGGCCACAAGAAGCTTTAAAGTCTCAAGCGGTGGTTGCTCGTACCTATGCACTCTACAAAGCGTCCACAGCTAGTAACCGTTATTATGATTTGGACACCACCACCAACACCCAAGTTTATAAGGGGTTGGAAACAGAGTTTGTCACTACCCACGAAGCAGTCAAAGCCACCAAAGGAAAGGTTTTGACTTATCAAGGTAAAGTGATTTTGTCAGCCTTCCATTCCTCTTCTGGGGGTCATACAGAAAATGTTGAGGATGTCTGGAGTTCTCCTCTACCCTATCTCAGGGGAGTGGTAGACTATGATCACTCAGCTCCAGTCTTTCAATGGAGTAAGACTTTTAGTGCTTGGGAAATGGGTCGTCTCATTGGAGGTGTGGGTTCTGTGCGATCGCTCGTTCCTGAAAGGACAACCCCTCACGGACGTATTATTACCTTAAAGGTGGTAGGTAGTCGTGGCTCTCGTAACATTACAGATGACCAGTTACGCAAAGCCTTGAAGTTAAAAAGTACCTTATTTACCGTTTCCAATAATAAGGGAATGTTTACTATTGAAGGGCGAGGTTATGGTCATGGGATTGGTTTGAGTCAATGGGGAAGCCATTATCTGGCACAAAAAGGGATTCCTTATGCTCAAATATTGAGTCATTATTATAAAAATGCTCAATTAACTACAGTCAACTACCTCGATTCGCTATCGCTGAAATCGAGGCTTGAGGAATCCCTAGCAATAGGTTCACGGTACTCAAGGTAACAGTTGGTTAGGGCGTAGAGATTTGGTGAGGTGACACGGCTAAATATTTCCCTAGTTTAGCCCACTGTCTGGTCTAATCGTGAATAGAAGATACGCTCATCGAATTGCCCGAAGGGACGTAGATTTTATCTACAAACACATCTTTTTAAGGTGCATTATCTGTCAAATAAAGTAACTAGAGTTCCAGTAATAGATCCAGTTGGCAAACCAATAATGCCAA
>JASJEA010000052.1 GCA_030064935.1 Crocosphaera sp.
ATCTCCTCCACTGAGACGATCATCCCCATCCCCTCCAGAGAGCAGATCATTTCCTGCATTTCCCCAAAGTTTATCGTTTCCTGTGTCTCCAAACAGAGCATCATCCCCATCTCCTCCACTGAGACGATCATCCCCATCCCCTCCAGAGAGCAGATCATTTCCTGCATTTCCCCAAAGTTTATCGTTTCCTGTGTCTCCAGACAGAGTATCATCCCCATCTCCTCCACTGAGACGATCATCCCCATCCCCTCCAGAGAGCAGATCATTTCCTGTATTTCCCCAAAGCTTATCGTTTCCTGTGTCTCCAAACAGAGCATCATCCCCATCTCCTCCACTGAGACGATCATCCCCATCCCCTCCAGAGAGCTCGTCATTCCCTGCATTTCCCCAAAGCTTATCGTTTCCATTTCCACCCGATACTAAATCATCTCCATCTCCAGCGAAAATTTTATCATCCTCTGCCTCTCCTGAGAGGAAGTCATTTCCATCACCACCATCAATGGTGTCCTTACTATTAGTACCAGACATAAGGTCATCTTGATCGGTTCCAACAACATTATAAATGGAGTCAAAGGCCCCATAAAAAACACCAGCATCCACTTTTAAATCAGACGCTTCAACCCGATCACCATACACTGTGATTGTCCCTACTTGATCTTGGTTATGAGCTCCACCATTAGCCCCTTGATTACTAATTAAGTGAATAATTGATTCTTCGGTTCCATCTTTATTAACATCAACATACTCAATTTTACTGACTTCTACCGTATGACCAGAAATTCTAATTTTATCTCCTTCACTTTTATTAAAGTCTAAGATGACATCATTACCAATACCATCAACCCAGTGATCATGAACATTATCATTTTCGTGTGCTACTGCTCGCCAATTGACTTCACCAGTGATGGGATCTGCGTGTTTTTCAATAATCTCTTTCTTAGCATTAATTAACAGTTCAAACTGGAAAGTATCGGCTCCAGATCCCCCAGTTAAGGTATCATCGGCTTCTAGAAAAGGTTGATTAGGGTAAACTTTAGATTCATCAGTATCTTGAGCAATATCCGGTTCTCCCGCATCACTACGACTGATGAGGCGATCGTCTCCATCCCCTCCATCAAGGATATCTTTTCCCATTCCACCTCTTAGAGTGTCATCACCATCATCACCAGAGAGGGTGTCATGGCCATTATTTCCCCAAAGTCGATCATCTCCTTCTCCACCAGAAACCTTATCGTCTCCATGACTAGCCATAATTCTATCGTTGCCCCCATTTCCAGATAGGGAGTCATCTCCATTACCACCATGAATTGTATCCCCCCCTTCACCCCCAGAAAGGGTATCGTTACCATCAGTTCCTGAGATTTTTTTGCCAGCTTCAACAATTTCTTGATTTGTTTCTAAAGCAGTATTAGTCATTCGTTTTTGCCGTCTCAATTCAATAACAATTTAACTAATTTATAATGCTTATTATTAGATATAGTCATCAGAAATATCACTGCATTATTGTCGGGTAAAATACTTAAATTCATTATTTATTTTCTATGAAGACTGTACACCAAAAAGTGCTGGTTGATTCTATACCTAGCATTTTAGAGAAACTTGTTGATTAATTATGAAGAGAAAATGTAATAAAAAAAATTTTCTAAGTTCATGATATAGAAAAACACAGTCAAAAAAATATCAATAAAAGATTACATTAAGTAGATATTTATTTGTTTAATATACTATCTTCAAAATAATATTAATTCAAAAAAATTACAAAAATATAAATACACTTAATATTTGTTTGGCCAAACAAAAGGGTTTCAAGCCTTCAACTTAAGGTGGATGTCATTCTAAATTCTAAATTTGCGCATTCTAATTTGTCTTTTATTCAGTCGTTGCAATACCAGAGTCAAGTGATCAAGTGCTAATTTTCGGAATTGAATGATCCCATTCATCGGTTCTAGCCATTGAACAAAATCGTTTCGCGCAGTCCCCATCTAAATCAAAGATTTTAGATGGGGTGTGTTCAAGTCCATCCCCCTTATAAAAAAATTAAACTTAACAAAATCTCACTTACAACAATTATCTACTATAATTTATAGTGATATGATAAAGAGTCTGTATCCTGAAACTGATTGACTAAATTACACTCAATCTTCTAAGACCTTCCTTGTCACCTCAGGTGAGAAGGACATTCTTCATGGCAGTTCATTTGCTTAGGGTGATGATCCCCTGATCTGACCCCCTAAAACTGGAAACTGTACATTAACAGGAGGCACCGCCAACCATCGGAGATTCAGATATAGGAAAACAAAAGTACATGGTAACTCAGAAAACAACAACAAAAGACATTGGTTTCACGCACGAAGATTTTGCCGCACTACTCGACAAATACGACTATCATTTTAGTCCTGGGGATATCGTTCCTGGAACGGTTTTCAGTATGGAACCGAGAGGGGCGTTAATTGATATTGGCGCAAAAACGGCCGCCTATATTCCCATTCAAGAAATGTCCATTAACCGAGTGGATGATCCCGATGAGGTTCTCCAGTCTAACGAGACAAGGGAATTTTTCATTCTCACTGATGAAAACGAAGATGGGCAGTTAACTCTATCCATTCGCCGTATTGAGTATATGCGAGCTTGGGAAAGGGTTCGTCAACTACAAGCAGAAGATGCTACGGTGCGCTCTAATGTCTTTGCCACCAACCGAGGCGGTGCCTTGGTGAGAATTGAAGGGTTACGGGGCTTTATTCCTGGATCTCATATTAGTACCCGTGAAGCTAAAGAAGATTTAGTTGGGGAAGAGTTGCCCTTAAAATTTTTAGAAGTGGATGAAGAACGGAACCGTCTGGTTCTCAGCCATCGTCGTGCGTTAGTAGAACGGAAGATGAACGGCTTAGAAGTGGGTCAAGTGGTCATTGGTTCTGTCAGAGGAATCAAACCTTATGGGGCATTTATCGATATTGGTGGGGTCAGTGGACTGCTACACATTTCTGAAATCTCCCACGATCATATTGACACCCCTCACAGTGTCTTTGGGGTCAACGACGAGTTGAAAGTGATGATCATCGATCTCGATGCAGAAAGGGGACGTATTTCTCTGTCTACTAAGCAACTAGAACCTGAAGCGGGTGATATGTTGAAAAATAGAGATTTGGTCTTTGAGAAAGCAGAAGAAATGGCCGAGAAGTATCGTCAAAAACTTCTAGCTGAAGCTCAAGGGATAGAGCTTCCTACTGAGGAAAACTTAGAGGATATTCCCTCTGCTTCTGATGGCGACGAGCCTCAACAAGAAGAATTAGCAACTGCTGCTACAATAACCGAAGAATAAAACATTCTTGAATTGAGAAACGAGAAAAGAGGGAGTGTTCCCTCTTTTTTTATATTTGGCCATCTTGCAATATACTCAATGATCTAATTATTATGAACTTGGGACTAGGCTATAGTCAAATTAAACAGAAATACATGATTTCTATATGGGCTTTGAAAAAATTGACAAAATTAAATATCTACGAACTGCTCCTATTTTATCTAATTGTTCAGTACAGAATCTATCAAGGTTAATTCCTTATGTTTCAGAACATCATTTTGAGAACAATGAAACGATTTTTCAAACAGGATCAGTTTCTGACAAATTATATCTAATTATTGAGGGAACTATTCAGTTATTGTCTGGGCTAAGGATTGTCGATGAGATATCCCAAGGGTTTTTTGGCGAAGAAGCCGCCATTGGCCGAGAAAATTACATTTTAAATGCGATCGCTAAATCATCTACAGTTGTTTTAACCATTGATCGAGAGGCATTGAATAAGATTTTTGAGAAAGATACTGAGATCATTCAAGAATTTTTTCAATCATTCATTAATCATTATTTAGAGGATAAAACCCTCAAACATAAAGTAATTAGGAAAAGTGAAAAAAATATTTTAAATACGCCTCTTAAAACAACAATTGGATGGACATTGGCTGTTTTACTTCCCATTTGTGTTTTATTACTTCCTTACCTTTTTAACTGGGAAATTGTGGAAAGTATTAGACTATTTTTAACAGTATTTTCAGCTGCACTTGTGCTTTGGACATTCAACTTAGTCTCTGAATTTATTCCAGCTATTATTATTATATTTTCGCTTCTTGTCTTAAGTATTGCACCGCCGTCAGTGGTGTTATCTGGCTTTTCTTCTAGTAGTTTTTTCTTAGCCCTAAGCATTTTTGCTTTGGGAGCAGTTTTAACCACCTCAGGACTAACTTACCGTTTAGTGTTGAATATTTTAAAAGTCGTTCCCCAAACTCAATTTTCCTATGGATTAACATTATTTTTGATTGGATTATTTTTAACCCCAGTGCTACCCTCAGCTAATGGTAGAACCCAACTGGTTACTCCTCTATTGATTGATATGATAGATGCGTTAAAATTGCACAAAGGGGGAAAGGGAGCGACTCGTTTAGCCTTTGCGACATTTACAGGAAGTACCTTCATGTCGTTCCTTTTTTTGAGTAGTAAGCCTATTCAGTTTGTGTTGGTAGGATTTTTGCCTTCTCAAGTACGAGAAAGGTTTAGTTTGCCCTATTGGACTTTAGCTGCTGCTGTAGCGGGTGCTGTCGTTATTGCTGGGTATCTCATCATTTCAACCTTATTATTTCGCAATCAAGAGGTTACTGAGTTGTCCCGACAAACCCTGGAGATTCAACTGGGGATGCTTGGACCAATGAGTGATGCTGAGTGGACAGCGTTGGGCAGTATTCTCATTTTTCTCGTGGGTGTGTTGACTTCATCCTTACATGGCATTGCTATTCCTTGGGTTGCTTTATTAATTCTTTGCTTTCTTTTATCAGGAAAAGTGATTGCTAAAAAACAGTTTCGTAATAGCATTGATTGGCCTTTTTTAATTCTTTTGGGATCTTTAATTGGACTTTCAAAATCCATTGCTTACATCGGATTTGATGATTGGATAAGTAGCTATTTAGGGTGGTTAGGAGAATATATGAGAACGAGTTTTTCCTTGTTTGTTTTGTTATTTTCTATTACTATTTTTCTGGCTCGATTATTACTACCTATGGCTTTAATTGTCCCATTATTTGCTACCATTTTTATTCCGTTAGCAGAAATGAATGGTATTAATCCCTGGTTGATTGCCTTTATTATTTTGATTATTAGTGACGGCTGGTTTTTACCTTATCAATATTCTCCTAAGCTCTTATTTATGTCAATTACAAATAATCAAGACTTGATTAATACAAAGTCTTTAAATACTGCTAACATTTTGATGAATATTGTTCGTGTATTTGCTATTTATGCCTCTTTTTATTATTGGGAATGGTTGGGAATAAAATAAACATAAATAAGAAAAATGTACAATAAAAAAATAGGTTTAGTCCAATGTCTAGAAATATATTAGATGGAAAAATCAATAGGAAAATCATGGGGTTAATTAATCATGAGCGAACCTTAGCGATGATTTTTTTGGTTATTTTATCTATTCTTCTAATTTTACACAATCTAGAAAAACCCCATCTTTTAATTCTTCATAGTTATGCTTTAGATTATTCCTGGGTAACTGAACAAAATGAAGGGATGCAACGAGTCCTCAAAGATAAGAGTGATTACCTGATCAAAGAGCATTATTTAGACACCAAAAACAAACCTTATCCCGAATATATGAAAAGGGCGGGAAAAGAAGCCAGAGAATTAATTAAACGATGGAAACCTAATATTATTATAGCTTGTGATGATAATGCTCAAATATTAGTAGGTAAATATCTGGTCAATAATCCGAAAGTAAAAATTATTTTTACTGGCGTTCAAGGAGACTATGAAAACTATGGTTATAATCACGCTAATAATGTAACAGGAATTACAGAGAAAGTTCCTCCCCAAGCCATTAAAGAAACCTTAGAAATAATCAACCAATCGTTAGGAAAAAATTACCAAAAAGTTGCTTTCCTAACCCATAATACCACCCATTCTTCTTTCGTAGTTGAGCATATGAAATCATTTGATTGGCAACCATTTGAACTGGTTAGTGCTGGTCAATATACAACATTTAAAGATTGGCAAAAGGCTGTGGAAGAAGCAGAAAATAGAGCAGATATTTTATTAATTGGCGGTTATAAATCCCTTAAAAAATCTCCAGAAGATAATTCCATTGTTCCCTACCAAGAGATTTTAGACTGGACAGACGCTAATTCTAGTTTATTGAAAATTGGTGCAAGAGGGTTTTATGTCGAAGATGGTGGTATGCTGGCCATTGGTATTTCCCCTTATGAACAGGGAGAAGTAGCAGCCCAAGCGGCAGTCGATCTTATAGAAAAGAAAAAACAGATTGAAAATATCCCGATTAGAGATGGTAAGCAATTTTTGATTTATATGAGGAAATCGAAAATGAGAGACTATAACATAAATTTAAAATTACCGAATATTTATGAATCATTTGCCCGTGCAACTAATCATTATTTTGATTAATCTTATGGAGGTCAAGAATATTAATGTTCCCTGAAGGTTTTTCGTATCAAACTCAAGCCAAAAGATTGATGAGAATTGTCAATCATGAAAGAACTTTAGCGATGATTTTCCTAATCATTTTATCTAGCTTTTTGATTGTATACAATTTAGATAAACCTCGCTTACTGATTCTTCATAGTTATGCCCTAGATTATTCCTGGGTCACTGAACAAAATGAAGGGATGCAAAGAGTTCTAAAAGATCAGACGACTTACCTAATTAAAGAGCATTATTTAGATACCAAAAACAAGCCTTATTTGAACTATATGGAAAGAGCAGGAAAAGAAGCCAGGGAATTAATTAAACGATGGAAACCTGATGTCATTATTGCTTGTGATGATGATGCACAACAATTAGTTGGTAAGTATTTTCTTAACGATCCTAACATCAAAATTTTTTTTACAGGCATTCAAGGTAATTTTGAAGAATATGGCTATAAAACTGCTAATAATGTAACGGGTATTTTTGAAAAGGTATCAGTAGACGGAATCAAAGAAATCTTAATAGAATTAAATAAAAATAGAGATAGTAAAATAGAGAAAATTTTCCATTTATCTGATACATCAGCTTATTCTAATTTTGTAACAAAAGAAATTACCTCATTCAATTGGCAACCGTTTACCTTAATTAATTCTGCTGAATATAAAACCTTTGAGGACTGGAAAAAGCAGATCCAAAAAGCAAATCAAGAGGCTGACATTCTTTTAATTACTAATTATCATACTCTGAGACGTTCCTCAGAAGAGGATGCCATAGTTACTCCTAAAGAAATTATTGAATGGACAGAAAAGAATTCTTCCATACCAGGGATTGGTTCTTGGGGTTTTTACGTCGAAGACGGTGGTATGCTGGCAGTAGCAGTTTCTCCCTATGAACAAGGAGAAATTGCAGCAAAAATAGCAGTGAATATTTTAGAAAAAGAAACAGAAATTCAATCGATTAAACCGCAAACTGGTGAACAATATATTATATATATGAGAAAATCAAACCTAGAAAAATATCAATTTACATTACCCCCTATTTATGAAGCATTCGCTCGCGCAACCAATCATTATTTTGAATAAGACTCGTCTTCTGTTAATGTATGTGCAGTTAAAGGATAGGCTATCATGAGAGCAAATTTAGTATAATTTAAGTAAACTGTTGAATCAATCATTATAATTATTCAATGAATGAACATATAAACTTTGATATTTTTATCTCCTATGGTAGACCAGATAGTTTAGAGTTTGCCATAAAGCTTTATGAAAGTTTAAGAAAAAAAAATCTTAAGGTTTGGTTAGATAAACATAACATTCCTTTGGCTGATAAGTTTCAAAAAACAATTAATACGGGAATTGAAAAGTCTGATAATTTTGTTTTTATTATTTCTCCTCATTCAGTTAATTCTCCCTATTGTTTAGAAGAAATTGAATGGGCATTGAAATATAATAAACGTATTATTCCATTGCTTCATGTTGAAACAATTTCTTGGGAAACTTGGCGACAAAGAAATCCGAATAAAACCGAGGTTGAATGGAAAGAATATCAAAAGAAAGGATTACATTCAAGCTATGCAAATATGCACCCAGAAATTGCTCAAATTAACTGGATTTTTTTTCAAGAAAATCTCTATAATTTTGAAACTAAATTTAAAAAATTAGTTGCAACGATAGACAAAGATAAAAATTACGTACAACAACACACCCAATATTTACTGAAAGCCTTAGAATGGGAAAAAAATCAGAAACGCAATAATTATTTATTATTTGACCAACAACGTAACCAAGCACAAAATTGGTTGAAAGAGCGATTTATAGAAGGGCAACCTCCTTGTATTCCTACAGATTTACAATGTGAATTTATTACAAAGAGTATCCAAAATGGCAATAATTTAATGACTGAAGTTTTTATTGCTCATGGGGAAACAGATGAGCAAATTACTGATATAATTAGCAGAAACCTGCGTAGAGAATGTTTGACAATTTGGCTAGATAAAATTGATATTAGTACGGGAAAAACTTTCCAAGATGAAATTAATAAAGGCATCGAAGAAGCAGATAATATTATTTATTTAATTTCTCCAGAGTCTCTACAATCAAAATATTGTCAGCAAGAAATAGAGTACGCTTTTAAACTTAACAAAAGAATTATTCCTATTCTAGTTAAAACTATCGATATTAAAAACATTCCACCCAGGATTAGGAACTTACAATATATTGATTTAACTGATTATGAAAATGAAGAAAAATATTATCTTGGTCGAGATAAATTATTGAAAATACTTAAAGAAGACGCTGCTTATTACCAAACACATAAACTTCTTTTAGTTAAAGCCCTTAAATGGCAAAGACAAAATTATAATTCCAGTCTTTTATTAAGAGGTTATCATCTTCAATATTATGAAAATTGGTTAAAAATTGCCCTTACAAAAATAAAAAATAATCCTTTTCCTTTACAAATTGAATTTATTGAAAAAAGTCGTCATCACTCCACTGAATCATCCTTAGAAGTCTTTATTTCTTATTCTAGGAGCAACTCTGACTTCGCAAGGCAGTTAAATGAATCTTTACAAAAACTAGGAAAAACAACTTGGTTTGATCAAGAAAGTATTCCCCCAGGTGTTTACTTTAAACAAGAAATTTATCGAGGGATTGAAAATTCAGACAACTTTTTATTTATTATTTCTCCTAACTCAGTTAATTCCCCCTACTGTAATGATGAGGTAGAATATGCCCACAGTTTAAACAAACGAATAATAACCATTCTTTATCAACCCGTATCCTCTCAAGATTTAAACTCGATTTTAGCTAAAATACAGTGGATTGACTTTCAAAAATATGGAGGAGATTTTAACGCAAATTTCTCCGAAGTTGTCCGAACCATTCATACTGATAGAGATCATGTTCATCTCCATACCAAATATCTACAAAAAGCCATAGAGTGGGAACAAGGGAACAAAAATCCAGACCTATTGTTACGGGGGAGTAAATTAGAGATCGTCAAAGATTGGTTAAAAAAAGCCGAAGAAAATCATAAACAGCCCCCTGCCACAGCATTACAAAAAGAATTCATAGAATCGAGTCAAAAAGCCTTTGAAGCAGAAATTGCAGCCGAAAAACAGCGACAAGCCGAGATTTTACGCTTAGAAAAGGAACGGACTCAGGCAGCCGAAGCTAAACTGAAAGAAGAGAAAAAAAGTTTCAGGCGACAAAGCTTTTTGCTAGTGGTGGTGAGTCTTTTGTTTGGGTTTGCCCTAGTCACTGGACATAACGCTCTTCGCAATTCGCGTCAAGCTGCCATTAGCGAACTCGAAGCCATTTATGAATCATCCCTGGCCCTGTTTGCCTCCCATAATAAATTAGACGCATTGGTAAAAGCCCTCAGAGCTTGGCAAAAATTAAAACAGTTAGACGAGGTTAGTCCAGACTTGCAATACTTGGAGTATAAAGTAGAAAATGCTGTTAGACAGGCAGTCTACCAAGTCAAAGAGTATAATCGTCTATCCGATCATAAAGGGAGTGTTAACAGCGTTGCTTTTAGTCCTGAAGGTAATATGATTGCCTCTGCTAGTTCAGATAATACTATTAAACTATGGGGAATAGATGGTCGCTTACTGACAACTCTGAGTCATTATGAGCCCAAAAAAATGCATCAGGGTGCAGTCAATGAAGTGGTTTTTAGTTCTGATGGCCAGTTTATTGTTTCGGCCAGTGAAGACAAAAGCATTAAACTCTGGGAAAAAGGTCAACAGAATAACTACAATCTCTTACAAACTATTAATTGTCAGAGTAAAAACGATAATTGTTCAGGCCATCTTGGTGAGGTTAAGGACATTGCTATAAGTCATGATAATCAGATCATTGCTTCATCTAGCGCAGACAAAAGTATCAAACTATGGAAAAACGACGGTCAGGGAAGCTTTCAACTCTTACAAACCATTAACGGCTGTGAGGTTAATAACGATGATTGTTCAGGGCATCTTGATGAGGTTAATGGGATTACATTTAATAATCATGGGAACATCATTGCCTCAGGCAGTGAGGATAAGACAATCAAACTATGGCAAAGAGATGATCGGGGCAAATACCAAATTTTAAAAACCATTAATGGCTGTGAGGTTAATAATCATGATTGTTCAGGACATTCCGATGAGATTAATGGGGTAACATTTAGTCCCGATGGTCAATTGATTGCTTCGGCTAGTGAAGACAAGACCATTAAACTATGGGAGTTGGACGGGACTTTAATCAAAACTTTCGCAGGACATCACGATGAAGTAGAAGGGGTCGCATTTAGTCCTGATGGCAAGATGATTGCTTCGGCGAGTCGAGATCATATTCTGAAATTATGGCGCTTAGATGGTACTTTGCTGACTAACTTTTATGGGCATGGTGCTAGGATTTATGATATTGCCTTTAGCCCTGATGGTAAGATGATTGCCTCGGCAAGTAGGGATAAAACCATAAAACTTTGGAAGCTTGAGAACCCCTTACTAACTATTTTTTACGGCCATAGCAGTCGGGTTTATGAGGTTAGTTTCAGTCCTGACGGTCAAATAATTGCCTCAGCAGGTCGAGATAAAACCATTAAACTTTGGAATACTCAAGGACATTTGCTAGACACTCTCAAAGGCCACCAGGGTGAAGTTGAGAAGGTGACTTTTAGTCCTGATGGCAAGATAATTGCCTCTGCAAGCTGGGATGACACAGTTAAACTCTGGAAAAAAGATGAGCAAAACCAAGATAATCATCACTTTAAGTTGTTCAAAACCATCCATAGTTGTGATGGGTATCCCTATACCCATCAGTGTCCTGGACACAGGGATCAAGTTCATGGAATCACCTTCAACCCCAATGGCAAAACAATTGTCTCCCTAAGTAAAGATAAAACGGCAAAAGTCTGGAGTCGAGACGGAACCTTGTTGAAAACCTTTGTTATGGAAGATGGCACAGAGGTTTCTGAGGTGACTTTTAGTAGAGATGGTAAGATTTTAGCCTTATCTAGGGACAATCTTGTTGAACTCCAGGAATGGCAATGGAAAGACATCTATAAACGGTTTCAAATTCTTGGTGGGTGTGAAATAGATGATAGTGAGTGTCAGGGACATCAGAATACCATCGAGGGAGTGGCTATTAGTCCTGATAGTCAGATGATTATCTCTGCCAGTCGAGATAACACCTTAAAACTTTGGGATCTTAAGGGTCAGTTGTTGACAACCTTACGGGGCCATCACAGTGAGGTAGAGGGAGTGGCATTGAGTTCTAATGGGAAAATGATTGCCTCTGCAAGTCGAGACGGAACGATTAAACTCTGGGACAACAAAGGTAAGCTGATAACGACTCTCAACGGCCATGCTGCTGAAGTGTATGCAGTGGAGTTTAGTCCTGATGACAAAATGCTTGTTTCGGCGAGTGCCGATCACACGGTGATTTTATGGGATTTAGATCGTGTGGTTGATTTTGAGCAGGTACTCCAGGAAGGTTGCCGATGGACAAATAATTATCTTAAGTATCAACTGCAAAAAGATGAACCCTTGACGATTTGTAAGGTTCCCACGACTACGCTACCTAAAAAAGGATAGTCCTTAAAATGGTATTGTGGATTATAAATGTCTAGCTTTCCCTACTGGCTTACCTTTAATACAATGGAAAAAGAAAGACCCACTTATTTAGAACAACGCCTCTTTTATCGGGGTAGAAAATTCAATTTTGATGTCCATAAATTAGTTTTACCCAATGGAGTTGAAGGGAACTGGGAGTGTATTCGTCATCCAGGTGGTGCCTTGGCAGTTCCTATTACAAAAGAAGGGGAATTAATCTTAGTTAAACAATATCGTTTTGCTGTAGAAACAAGACTATTAGAGTTTCCTGCTGGTACTTTAGAAGTGGATGAAGAAGCAGCTATTACCATTGAAAGAGAGATACAAGAAGAAACAGGTTATAAAGCCAATCAATGGGATTATTTAGGCAAGTTTCCTTTAGCCCCTGGTTATTCTGATGAATATATTTATACGTTTTTGGCACAAGATTTAGAAAAGTTAGAGCAGCCTCCCGAACAGGATGAAGACGAAGATATTGAAGTGATTAAAATGACCTTTGATGAATTTGAACAAGCGATTTTAGCAGGGGATATTATTGATGGTAAAACCATCGCTAGTTTCTTCATGGCTAAATTATTCCTGAATTTTTAGAATCGATAAAACCTATTAAGGTGGGTAAAATGATTGATTGTTTCAGTTGTGTTGAAAACAGATATTATTTTTGCCCACCCTATAATTAACTTGATTCTCCATTATTTCCTAATCATCTCAAAGAAACTATCATCAATATCATAACCGAATAATTGTGTCATAGATTTTAAGCGAAACTGTGAATAAATCCCTTGTTGTTCTAACCAGTCAGAAAGAATAAATAACTTGTTCATCACAAAAATTTCTAACGCTTCGGGGTTATATTGAATACCTTCAACTCGGTTAAATTGATGAGGCACTAACATCGCTGCATATCTGGCTAATTCTCCCTTTTTTGCATCCAACAGAAAAGGAAACCAAGGATAAACCGTATCCAAGCGGACAAACCATAAGCGAATCTCAGGAATTTCTGAGAGTTCCCTCGGATCACTCGAATCACGGGGATATTGCAGATCAAAGCTCAAGGTTTGTTCTAAGGTAGCGATCGCCCCTTGTTTTAGTGACGGTTCAACAATTTTTTTAATAGGACTAATATCTAAACCAGTGAGGTGATTTAGTTCGATGGCGATCGTTTGAGTCATGGAATTTTTAATACATCTCTTCATCCATCTTAACAAGTGAAGCGCAACAGAAACCTTGTTTGATAGTTTATTTGTTCTTAAATCAAAGTTGACTACAGTTTTTACTGTTGCGCTTTAGCAACAGTAATTGAAGCACTAAAATAAGAAGGTTGTGTCAGTTGTAGAACTAATGAAAATTTTATTGATCTGTCTTGGGGTCATTTTTGGGAGTTTATTGCTGATTGAGGGCGGTTTAAGACTATTTTTTGGGTTAGGGCAACGTCCCATTTATATTGCGGATGCTGAAATTGGTTATTTATTAGCCCCAAATCAAAATATTCGTCGTCTGGGAAAATCGACTATTATTAATCAGTATTCCATGCGAACCCAAGAGATTAAACCTAGTCCTCCAGAAAATACTATGCGTGTCTTTTTAATAGGAGATTCCATTGCCAATGGAGCTTGGTGGACTGATCAAAACGAAACTATTTCTGCTTTGATGCAGCAACAAATAGAAGAAAAATCATCACAAACGATAGAAGTTTTAAATGCTTCGGCTAACTCTTGGGGACCGAGAAATCAATTGGCTTATTTACAACAGTTTGGAACCTTTGATGCTCAAATTATTATTTTATTGATGAATACTGATGATTTTTTTGCCATTAAACCCACCGGTTTAGCAGTAGGAAAAGATAAGAATTATCCCGATAAACAACCCTCTTCAGCCATTGGAGAAATTTTAGAAAAGTTTTTTGAGCGTCCCCAACCCATTCCAGGGATAGGAAAAGTGTACGGAGAAAAGGGCGATAGGGTGGGCTTTAATCTTGAAGCGATCGAGAAAATGAAAGCGATCGCAAACCAAAATAATAGTCAATTTATGATTGTTCTAACCCCTTTAAAACGAGAAGTTGATAACAATCCTAAAAATCATGAAGAACGGGCTAGACAACGTTTACAAGAGTTGATAGATAATAATGATCTGCCTTTTATCAATTTTTTAACACTGTTTCAAGCACAGGAAAAATCGGATGATTTATATCGAGATCATATTCATCTTAGTCCTTTGGGTAATCAAATAGTTAGCGAACAAATTAGTCAATTATTATTAGAATTAGGCGTAATGGAGCCATGACAACCTGAGTTCGGAGTTAGGAATTCGGAGTTAGGAGTTATCATGTTTTATCGGAACTCCGAACTTCCAAAGCTCAAAAATTTTGTACCTCGCAAGTATGGGAAATGCTATAGATTAATTTGAGCCATAGTTAAATGCCTTCTAGGATATTTTTATCAGCTTATGTTGAAAGTTTTTTTGTCCAGAGAAAATACATAATACCCAATAGTACCATTAATAGTATTGATACTATCAAAGCTCCTACTACCATAGGAGGAGGGGCAGTGACTCCACCAAGTGAAGGAATAATATATTCTTCAGAATTCGATTTAATAGGAGCAACACTAGAAATCACTTCGTAACGTCTTCCTTTTTCGGGATTGGGATGTTGATAGGTAATTTCATATTCCCCTAAAATAGCTTCTAGAAACTCCTTTAAACTTTCGGTTATTTCGTCTTTATCTCCAGCAACTCTACACAGGCCATTTCCTTTAGTCAAATTACTAATTTTTTCAATTGATTCGTAATCAAGATATTCTTGTGGAGGAATAGGTTTAGTTTTATCGTTGTTCCAGTCAATATGCTTATACCAGTTTAATTTTTCTCCTAATCCATATTTTTCTGCTAATTTTTTCGGATGTAGTCCATAACCTAAGGTATGAATAGCGAATTCAGGATTATTTGTTAATATTCTTTTTATTTTGTTAATCTGCCTTTCTTGTATATTTTCAGTCTCTGTTTTAGTAGAACCAAGATATTTTGTATCAAATCCATCAGTGAAAAGAATTATGGACAAACGAGGTTGATTTTCTGTAAGTTTTCCTTCTTCATCCACAGGATAAAAACGTTCATCAGAACGATTCGTTAAAAACTTAACTGATTTCTCCAAAGAGTCATAAATATTAGTAGCAGTACAAGGGGTTTTAGTAGATAAATCATTATCAATAAATTCCGTGAGTTTTTCTTGAGGATCGGATAGGTTATGAAAGTCATTCAGAGTCTTTCGATCAACATTAATAAAAGATTTATCAATGGAACAGAGTGCTTTATTCTCAACATATCCAAAGGGAACAATAGAGATATATGTATTTCCTCCCCATGTTTTTGCTTCTTGCACAAATTTCTTTAAAGCATCCATTGCCTCATCATATTTTCTTTCACCTTTGGGAATATCATCACAGTTTTTTTCACTGTTCAAATTAATATCAGAAGAACATTTCATACTTCCACTCATATCGAAGAGGACAACAATATAAGCATCATCTGGGACTGTATCTTTAGGGGATTTCCAAATAGGTTTGGGGGTTATTTCTGAATAGGTTTCGTCAGCATTAGGAGAAACTAAAGAATCTGTTGCAGTATCAGTAACTATTAACTTAAAATTATCCTCTTTAAGATCCATAACCGGTCTTTCTTCTTCTCCTATTGCTTTTAATCTCAAGGTTATTTCGTCTTGATTTTTGATTAATTTGACGATTTTTAGTTCAGTGAGTCCTAATGGATGACGAAATTCATCTTGAGCAATAACTAAATTGTTGTTAATAAAAATGATGGTTAGAAGTAATGATAAAAATAAAAGGATAGAGTTTTTTATTGTTCTTTTATTTTTCTTTTTTAACAATTTTTTTGTGTGTTTCATAGCATCTATAATTAGGTAATTTTCGAGATAGTATAATGATTATATTTGAAGATAATTAAAAGTTCCAATGTATTGATGATTTTTTTAAATCTTTTCTAACTTTCAGGATCTAAGAAGCGGTTATAATAAACAAATCGGTACATTTCTGGTTCATTAGGTTGAGAGTTATTATTATGAAAAGCAATGACGGTATTGTGGTAAATAATTTTTTCCTCACTATTTTTTAAGACCTCTCCATTAATGGAAATTTGTTGATAATTTTTAGGATTAGGTTTTAATTTACTTTCTCGTTGACCAACTTCAATACTAGCTAGATGGGGGGGCATATTGGGTAGATAAATATCTGAACCAATAATTTTTCCATTGGGCATTTCTTTCTTCTCAACTCCTCCAATATGAATTACTTTTTTTCCTGGCAATTTAATTGATAATCCTTCTTGTATTTGGAATTCTGATTGGTTTTTATCTGGATTAGCAACAAATTGCAATTGTTTAATACTTTTTTGAGAAATGATCGGTAATGATGATGAATTACTAGGAACAAATGTGGTATCAATAGAAATATACTGTTGAGTGTTTCCTCGATATTCAAACCCTTTCCCTGCTCTAAGAGCTACTGAATAACTAGGGGAAGTGCTAAAGGTAAGAGTAATTGCTAAAAGGGTTCCTAAAATGCAAAATCCCAAGGGTTCTTCCAGTTGTCGGAATTCTTGTGAAATAAGATCAAATGAATTGCGAATCCACTCAAAAATGCCTGCAGCAATAATACTAGATAAACTTGCTCCAAAAAAGCTAGTTAGTTGTCGCATACGGCGTAGTTTTCTATCTCCTGCTTCGGCACCATAAAATTCCCAAGCCGAAGATTCTATGATCCCAACACTAATACCAATACTCCACCAACTGATTAGACGCAATGTTCTTTCTCCTAACCCCAAGTTAGGAAGATACAACAATTGAAGGAGCCCACCCACAATTGTTCCTACTAATAAACCAATGATAACTGTAAAAAGTAAGGGTTTTAAGGCTATTTTTAGGTTAAGACTGGGGCGAGTGGGGTTACTCATAAAAATTTCGATGATTACCATTCCTACTGCCAAAAAAACAGTAATTAGGGGAATGAGAACCAGTTGTGGCCATTGTTTTAGTGGAATCAGAATGTTCAACAAAATTTGACTAAAACTCCACCCTAACAGTGCAGTCATGATTCCAGTGACAACATAGAAGGTTAATCTTAACATCATGGTGGTTTACGACATTTTCAGGGTTTAAGTTGTTGGGTAGGGTTACAGATAATACGGGTGAACTGACTAATATTGAGGGAAACTATACATAAATCGTCGTCATTTGTTTAGTTTATGCAATTTCGAGATATAGCAGTACAAAGAAAGATTAGGACATTATAGTAAGGTGGGCATTGCCCACCCTACAAGGTTTTGCAAT
>JASJEA010000156.1 GCA_030064935.1 Crocosphaera sp.
TTCCTTGTTTCAAGCCTCCAACTTAAGGTGGAGGTAATTCGCGCATTCGCGCATTCTAAATTGTTTGATGAGTCATTTCGGGTTAATTTCTACTTTTTTCTATATTTTAAGACTTTTTTCTATGTCTAAAGGATTTTTTGCCCCATAATTCCACCAATTTATTTAAAAAACTCCACTTATTTTTAGACTGACATCTAAAAATAAATTCACTAAATTAAGAACAGATAGCCCAATCAAGGGCGAAACACAAGTAAAAAACTTTCTTTGGAGTGTTCTAACGATGAAAAACGTACTTTTTGGTTTATTAGGCTTAACTACCATTTGCTTATTCACTTTCCCTGCCATTGCTAATGAAGTAACGCAAGAGGAAGGAGATAAAGTCATTATGCAAAATTCATATCAGGGTAGTTTTCAAAATGGTCGAGGAAACCAAGCCGTTCAAGAAAGTATGCAAATTCATCGTGAGATGAATAGCAGAAAAGAAAGAAAAGAGCAGGGCAGTTATGGTGCAGTACAAACTACTGACCAATATCAAGAGCAAATGGGAGAAGAGAATAGCATCCGCCAAACCACTATCCAACGCACCGAAATGAGAAACGGTTCGGGGAGAAGAAATCGTAACTAACACCCCATTGCTCATCAACTGTGCTAAACACTAAAAAAGACAGGGTTAACGATGAGTTCACCTATTTCCATGATAACCATCTTTTCCTGTCTCTTCTTAATTTCCTTATATTTTTCCAGTGTAGCATAGGCTCCCTAGTTAATCCCAAAACTTTAGAAGATGGGAAATTCTGCCCAATATTCACGTAAACCATTCCTTTTTTCGATTTCGTTTACCATTTGAGGGGCCAACCATGTACGGTAAAGCCTTCATGCTTTTACTAACAATTAGCGCAAATTTGTTTGTGTCAACCCAGGCCAATGCAGGAGAAATTGAAGTACAAACAGGAGAAATAAACATTCATCATCGTCAAAATGGTGATACCTCTATCGACACAGGAAGACTGGAATTTTCTGTACCGAGAAATCGCTCCGGTTTTGATTATTATTTCCCCAATAATTCTTCTGGAAAGCCTAATTTTCAAGGATGTCGTCGTGGTCAAATTGTCCACCAATCTAATCAACAGATTAGTTCATCGAATCGAACTAGCAGCAATAGTTCTACCTTTCATTATCGATGTCGCTAAATTAATCAATTTGTGACTCATATTTGAATCAAATGCTTTAATTACAAGCATTTGATTCATACAAAGTTTAAGTAAGTGCTCAGTGAACTTGACACTTATACAAAAAATGAGGAGTTTTCTTGTATGAAAATCATAATATCAATCAGTCAACTGTGTCTCTTTGTCCTAATGCTTGAGTCTTCCTTAATAAGTTCAGTAAAAGCACAATGTGTTCAGGGAGATGTCTCGCTTCAATACAGTATTAGTGGTTCTCAAAAACCACCTCAAAGAAGCAATGATGTCACGATGGAAAGTCAACCAGGTTGTCGAGGTAACTCCAGTGTAACGACAGGAGTTCAAGGCCATATTGGTCCCAATTCAGTACAACAAAATCGCCGTGTTCAGAATATTCAAAGAGGAAATAATCCATATCCTCACCTTCCCAACGGATCAAACGTACAAATTCGTTCTAATGTTCAAGTTGATGTTGATAATCCTCTGGATCGATTCCCTCATAATCCTCAAAAAAATGGCACTCGATGAGGTTACTTTATGTCATTTAAACCTTTAGCATTAGCTACTTTTTTAACCCTTGTTTTATTGGGTATGGTTTCTGACTTTCCTAAAGATGTTTACTTGATAGCACAAGGTCAACATTTGATGCAAAGCACTTCCATTAATTTGAATCACAATGATCTTAGTCAACCCCTTGTATTAACTATAAAAGCTCTAAATGGAGCGAATATTAAGGGAGAAATTTATCTCAATGGTCAAGTTATTAAAACTTTACAAGGAAACACCACTGAAGTAAATTTATCTAATTATTTGAGTCGAGGTAATTATGGCATCCTGATAACAGGAATGTATTATCCTTCTCAAAGTTCAGTGAGCATTACCTTGGATGGAAATGGTACTCAAGTTAGTCAACAAACTGGCAAAACTGGATTGCTTAAGCAACAAATTAATTTGGAGGTACAATAAACTTTATGGGAGACAAAAAAAGTCAAATTGGATTGCTTTGCTTCACTTTACTTAGCTTATTTAATACTTCTATTTTTGCCCAAAAAAACACCAGTCAAATAGGAAGTATTGAAGCAAATGTTAATGGAGGAAATAACCAAATTTATCAAACCATTAACCAAACGATTATTAATCATCCTGGGAAGGGAGTTATACAACGAAATCAGAGAAATTATCGGAAAAATCAACCAAAAAGTTCTCGTTCTTCATCCCATCGACATTCTGATACAATCCAACATCCTCGTAAAAATAATCATTAGTTGAAGTAAGAAATTACGGGAGAAGAATATAGATCAGAGATCATTATTCAATGATTTTTTCTCTCCCGATTAATGGGTTTAACGCGATATTAATTTACGAATAGGAGGAAGATAACCCTTCCCCATAAAGTGATCAGTAATACTATCTTTAAAATGAGAAGCGAGGCCATCATTTTCTTGAGTAAATAAGTTATCGAGTCCCCCAAGCAAACTGATAGCAAACCGTTTAAGCCAACTGGTTAATTCTTGATCAACAATTCTTCCATCTTGGGTAATATATTTAAGTTGTCCAAAGTGATTATAGAAGAAAAATGGAGCCCAAGTAGGAACATGGGGAACAATATCATTATGATTAACAAATCGGAAAAATTTATCACCTAATTCATTATGAAAACGTTCAGCAAATAGTTTTCCACCCACTTTAGGTTGACCATAAGTATACACACCATGCACAATAATTGGAGGATCTTCAACCACACAAGCAGCCGAGCCAAATGCTGCTACTGCTCCACCTAAACTATGACCAGTAAACCAAACCGTTTGAAAGGTTGAGCGTTGTAGCTCTTCTCTTAAAATTGCTTCAATTCCTCTTGATTCTGGTAAGTTTGGATTTTTCGGATCATCATAAGGATTCCAAATCATATTAAAGTAATCATAGAATCCTGCATGAATTTTTAAACCAAAACGATCTTTAAAAGCCCCTTCTGTTCTACGATTCAAATTATCAGCCCAATCCATTTTTTCTTCACTTCCTCGAAAAGCAACGATAATTTTTTCATCGTCACTTAATAAAATAGCTTGCGCTCCTTTATGATTAAAACAATAGACATTATCAGGATCAAAGCCCCAAGTTTTTGCTTCTTTTTTTGTCCTTATTCGCCATTGTTCATTATTTTCGTGGCCTTCTCGGTAGGCTTTAGCTGATAGTTCAGCTAATATACAGGCATTATAGGGATCAAACTGAGTGGCTTGGGCATTGAATTTATGGAAAGGAATGGTAGTCATAATTTATAGTTGAGAAAAAATAAAGGGTTATCTATTATTATTTAATGATTGGGTTTTCTTGTGCTGAAGAAGTTAACAATACTTTGAATTTATCTCTCGTGTAACTTTTCGTCAAAAAAATGGGCAACTTAAGGGTGGATCTTAAACTCATTTATCCCCGATAATTCTTATGAGAGATAAAATTGTTGCCCTCACTGATAATCTAAGTCGTACTATTGTGGGGAAAGAAAAGCCGATTCGTTTAGTTATTGTTGCTTTATTAAGTGGGGGACACGCATTACTAGAGGATGTCCCAGGTGTGGGTAAAACCCTCTTGGCAAAATCCTTAGCTCGTTCGATTAATGGACGTTTTCAAAGGGTTCAATGTACCCCTGACTTACTCCCCACCGATGTTACAGGAACTAATATTTGGAACCCCAATAGTCGAGAATTTGAATTTTTACCTGGCCCAGTCTTTGCGAATGTTTTACTGGCCGATGAAATTAACCGCGCCACCCCTAGAACCCAGTCTGCCCTGCTCGAAGTAATGGAGGAGAAACAAGTTACCGTTGATGGAGAAGCCCGTCAAGTCCCCAAGCCTTTCTTTGTGATCGCAACTCAGAACCCTGTAGAGTATCAAGGGACATTTCCCCTTCCTGAAGCCCAGATGGATCGCTTTACCATTTCTTTAAGTATGGGTTATCCTAGTGAAGCTGAAGAACTACAAATGTTACAGAAGCAACTGCAACGGGTTCACGTGGACGAGTTACAGCCTTGTATTTCTTTGGAAGATGTAACAGAGTTGCAGCGTCTCACCAGTTTGGTTAAAGTGACTCCCTCTTTACAGCAATATATGCTCAGTATTGTACGAGCAACTCGTCAAGATGATGATATTAGTTTAGGGGTGAGCCCTCGCGGAACTGTCGCCCTACAACGGGCAACCCAAGCCGTGGCTTTTCTAGAAGAACGAGACTATGCAACCCCCGACGATGTTAAATATATCGCCCCTCATGTGTTGTCTCATCGTTTGATTGTGGCTAATGGTCGTCAACCTCAAGCCATTATGGAAAGATTATTGCGATCGCAGCCTGTAGAACCCCAACTCTTAGCAGCTTAGGGTTTAACATCTCTAACACACAGCAAGGAATATGACAAGATTCCTTGCATTTTCTTTACATAAAGATTAAAATAATTTACATAAGTTTACAAGAGGCTCACAAATATGAGTAATATGATCATCGAACTTCTGACCATGACTGTCATGGTTATAGCGATTGGAAGTAAGCTGTCTCAGGCAAAAACTGAGGTGGTGGTGATCCCGGTGCCTGTTGATGACAAAATAAGGAAAAGTTAAACAATGTTAGAAAAATTAGTAATCTTTTTACAAGAAGAATTAGAGCTTTCGGCAGATCAAGTTCATTTAGCCTTACGTAACACCCAGGCTATACCCGCTCAGATTCCTATGCAATTATGGAAATATGGATTAATTAATCTCAGTCAATTAGAGCAGATTTTTGACTGGTTAGAGTCTCCAGAGCAGTTTTATGGTTAGACTGAATGACGAAAAACACTCAAGACTATGTAGATAGAAAAAAAAGCTGATATGAGGCACTTCATTAGCTATAATGGGGGTAATTGAGTAAGTCAAGTAAGTTCCTGATCTCGGAAGTATTCTGAGCAATTTATAGGTCAATAAGGGAATGTCAGGAATAGGAAAACCTAAGGACAAAGCTCTGTTACAATAACCGAACAGAAATTGATTCAGGGAAAAAATCAAAAACAGCCCTCCCAACAGTATATAGCTATGGGAAAAGGTTTTTTCGGGTTTACTCAGTTGGGGCCATAGCAGCCCCTGGGGAATAAATATTAGGCTTGGGAGAACAAAGATGATTGAATTGGCAACACGGGTGACAAAAGTAACTCCCTCCATCACCCTTGCCATTACTGCTAAAGCAAAGGAAATGAGAAAGGAAGGCATTGATGTCTGTAACTTTAGCTCAGGGGAACCAGACTTTGATACCCCTGAGCATATTAAAGATGCAGCAGCTAAAGCATTAGCAGACGGGAAAACAAAATATGGTGCGGTAGCTGGAGAAGCAGCCCTTAAAAAAGGGATCGCCAAAAAACTGAAAAACGACAATAGATTAGATTACACCACCGACAATATTATTGTGACCAATGGGGGTAAACACTCCTTATTTAATCTGATGTTAGCCTTGATTCAACCGGGAGATGAGGTTATTATTCCCGCACCTTATTGGCTAAGTTATCCTGAAATGGTAAACCTGGCTCAAGGTACCCCCGTTATTGTAGACACAACAGCAGAAACAGATTATAAAATTACCCCAGAAAAATTAACTCAAGCTATTACCTCTAATAGTAAATTATTGGTTCTCAATTCCCCTTCTAATCCTACCGGTACAGTTTATAACAAAGAAGAATTAGAGGCTTTAGCTGAGGTCATTGTTGAACATAATTTATGGGTGGTTTCTGACGAAATTTATGAAAAAATACTCTACGACGGCGCACAACATATCAGTATCGGTTCCCTAGGAGAAGAAATTTTTAAACGCACCATTATTAGTAATGGTTTTGCTAAGAGCTACTCCATGACAGGATGGCGTATCGGTTATTTAGCTGGCCCGGAGAAGCTCATTAAAGCCGCTAGTACCATTCAAAGTCATAGTACATCCAACGTCTGTACCTTTGCTCAATATGGGGCCGTTGCTGCCTTAGAACAAAAAGAGTCCCTCCAATGTGTTCAAAAAATGGTGCAAGCTTTCACTAAACGCCGTCAAGTCATATTAGAAAGAATCACAGCCATTCCTAAGCTGAGTTGTCCCACTCCCATGGGGGCTTTTTATGTGTTTATGGATGTTAGTCAAACAGGGATGAAGTCCTTAGAATTTTGTGATACTTTGCTCAAAAAACAACAAGTGGCTGCCATTCCTGGCAAAGCATTCGGAGCCGATAATTGTATTCGTCTTTCTTATGCCACAGATTTAGAATCCATTGAAAAAGGCATGGATAGAATCGAAAAATTTATACTTGAGGGGTAGAAGATGACTTATCAAAAAATATTAGCCGCCTTAGATAATTCACCTTTGGGAAAATTAGTTTTTGAACAAGCATTAGCTGTGGCTAAATATGACCAGGCAACCTTAATGTTATTTCACTGTTTACCGATGGAAACCCCATCGAACGCTCCTTATACGAGCCTATATGAAGGTGAATTTTCCGATTTTTCCTACTTAATGCGAGAACGCCTTGAAAGTCAGGCCCAAGAAACCAATGCCTGGTTGGAAGAATACGGTAAACTTGCTAATGAACAAGGAATTGCTACAGAATGGCACTGGAAAATAGGGGAGCCAGGCCGTTGGATTCGAGATATGGGTAAAACCTGGAAAGCCGACTTGATTATTGTTGGTAGAAGGGGACTGAGTGGGGTTTCAGAAATGTTTTTAGGGAGTGTTAGTAACTATGTTGTTCATCATGCTCCTTGTTCTGTCTTAATAGTTCAAGAAACAAAATATAATTAAACACAGTCTCAGAAGTTGGCGATCGTTAATACTCCTAACGCATCAATGCAACTGACAAAACTCTCCTTATTTATCTTCTTTTTTAGCAGTTCTTTGGTCATCCCTTTTCCTTCCTCTTCAAAAGTTTGTGCGTCAATAGCCCTGGCCGCAGACGCAAGAGACTTTGGACAAGATGGCACCAATGCCCTCAGTGGCGCATCGGGAGAAAATGGGGAAAATAGTGAAAATTTAACCATTTTTGCCGATGGAACCCCAGTCACCCTTAACTTAATGGGAGAAGACGGGCAATCTGGGGAAAGTGGTAAACCAGGACAAGATGCTGAGTGTAATAATCAACCGATTGGGGTTAAACATAACCTAAAAGCACCCATTGGAGGCAATGGCGGCAGTGGGGGGAATGGAGGAGATGGGGGTAATGGAGGCGCTTTAACCCTTTATACAACAGATATTTCTAGCTTAAAACAAGTCTTTGTCAATGCTGCCGGGGGAAAAGGAGGGCAGCCTGGGCAGGGGGGTACAGGGGGTCAAGGGTGTCGTTGTAGTCAACCGTATTGGACCGTAGAAACCTGTAGCGGTAATCCGGGGGAACCTAATTATCGTTGCACCACCCTAGAATTTCGCTGTCAAGACGGGAAAAATGGGTCTAATGGGGTAAGTGGGGCCTTTGGGAGAAACGGCATACCCGGTCAATTGACGTTAATTAATTTAGATAAACCCCTAGAAGCAGATAAACCAGCAGCAACCGTGACTATGGGAGCGTTACAAGAAAAAGGTTATTCCCTATCTAAAAATATTTGGGAAACTCGCACAGGGGCTTCTGCTTTATTTGCACCAGGTTCGGTTATTGATGATCAGTATTTAACTTTGGTGGAAAGGCTAGAACAGTCTTTTTTATTAATTTGGAATGCCCCTCAATCTTTTAATCAATTTTCTCAGGAAAAGGTAACTTTAAAGTATCAAGATAATCAAGGGGTTGTGATAGATATTCCTGATGATATTTGGATAGAAGCTACAACGCAAAAGCGCAATAATCTAACACAATTTATCGTTTATAATGCTATTCGCAAAAGTGATGCCACTCGTTTGAAAAGTCAGGGACTTTCGGGACGGGGAACTGATTTACAATTGACATTAATTGATGAGGCGGAGCAATCGAATTTAATTGCGACAAAATTTAAAGTTACTTATAGTATTACCCGTTCCGATCCTCGTTTTCGTCGTGTTTCTGACTATCGCACTCGATACGAAGGAGAGATTCCTGATGATTTAGTGGTACTGGATGGAGATAAGTTTACCATTGACATTGGTAAGTTGCCCATTGATTCTAATTACCTAAGATCAGGGTTAGGTGTCGAAATTAAACTGGTAGCCACACGAACCTTTGCCGGTTATACCGATGAACAAAGAATTACGGTTCAGGATGTTCTCGGTCCTTTTCGTTAATCTCAAAGTTCCATATATTGAGACTCTCTGCGATAAAATGAGTAAGGTTAAGTGGTGAAAATTGAGTAATGATAATTTGTCCAAATTGTGAACATCAAAACCCGGACGGGGCTTCTCAGTGCGAGGCTTGTTTCAACTCCCTTCCCCAGATGGTGGCTTGTGGTAACTGTGGCAAGCCCTTATTAAGCAATGCCACTTTTTGCGGAGAATGTGGTTCTCCTTATCCTTTTGAAGGTTCCCCCGCAATACCACCCCCACCGCCGCCCAGTGCACAGGAAATGGTTTCCCCACCACCACCTCCTGTAACACCACCAGCCAATAATTTTGAAGTTGAATTAACCCCCCCACCACCGCCTCCTGTCACACCCCCCTCCAGTGGCGTTGAGGTAGAAATGACTCCCCCACCACCCCCTACTTCTAG
>JASJEA010000053.1 GCA_030064935.1 Crocosphaera sp.
AGAGGGAAGATTAATTTTCTCTCATTTTTATTTGCATTAACTATAACCCCTCAGTTTTTAGGCTTGAAACTCTTTTTTTCAGTAATTCATATTTAACTGTCAGTGGATTGAGTTTCCAACCAAAGGTTAAATTGTTTAATAGCTTTTCTTACTTTCTGGGAAGTTATTATTATTTTTTGAACTAAAATTAACACCTTATCAGCATTTAATTTAGTTTGATATTTATGACGAAATAAATGACGAAATTTTCGATATTCATCTAATTCTAATAATAAAGAACCTTGCCATAACGGAGGACGATTATTACCACCAGAATCAGCCATTTGACGTAATAATTGTTCGTGCCAATTTTCCCCTGTAGGTAAACCACCATCTAAAGCAACGGCTACCCGTTCACTCATCCGTTCACATCCCGTATAAACATCCACAATATAACTAGCTAAAGCAGGAGTGGCTGCAATTTCAGGAATATTAGGAACTTGTTCAAGAAGAGAGTTAAGTGTAGAGTAATATTCATGAGAAAGATTAGTAAAATTAATAATCATTTTTAACTATTTTATTAAGACTAATTCGCTGCCTGCCTTGTTGCGATCGCTCCCCCTTCAAGAAATTATACGTGATTACTTCTCAGATAATTTGATTGACAAATTAGCGGTTAGAGTTTTAGAAAAGTTCGCTACCATTACAGAAGATGGGCTAAAAACATCCCCACCCTCAACCACTACAGGAGTTGTAAACTATTAATGTCCTCCGTCAAGCTAGATAATCATAACTCTCTAAATTCCCCTCATTTTCCCCCCTTACCCCTATCCCGTCCCCTGTTAATGATTGGTCACGGAACGAAAGATCCTGACGGAAAACAGACTTTTCTCGATTTTGTGGCTGCTTATCAAATTCTAGATACCTCTCGTCCAGTTATTCCCTGTTTTTTGGAATTAACAGAACCCTACATACAAAAAGGAGTTGATTATTGTGTCGCTCAAGGATACACAGACATTTCTGCGTTACCTATTTTGTTGTTTGCTGCACGTCACAATAAATTTGATGTCACCAATGAACTAGATCGCACTAGACAACGCTATCCTGAGTTAAAGTTCCATTATGGGCGACATTTTGGCATCACTCCCAACCTCTTAAAATTGTGGCAAGAAAGGCTAGAAGTCTTAGATAAACCCGAAAATAACCCCAAACAAATTAAACGATCTGAGACGGTATTATTGTTTGTTGGTAGGGGATCGAGTGACCCGGATGCGAATGGAGATGTGTGCAAGTTTGCCCGACTGTTGTGGGAAGGGAGTCACTATAAAACAGTGGAAACCTGTTTTATCGGCATCACCCATCCTCGTCTTGAAGAAGGGTTTAAACGAGCCAGTTTTTATCAACCAAAACGGATTATTGTTGTACCCTATTTCTTGTTTACCGGAGCATTGGTTAAAAAGATTTTTCGCATTACAGAAGAACAAAAAAGTCTTTATCCTGACATTGACATGACTTGTTTACCGGAAATGGGTATTCATCCTCAACTATTACAAGTGGTTAGGCAACGAGAGTTAGAGATACAACAGGGACAAGTACAGATGAATTGTGAAATGTGCAAGTTTCGTTTAGCTACTATGAATGACCACACTCATAATCATGATCATCATGATCATCATTCTCACCACCATCATCATCAAGCCTGTGATCCCTATAGCAAACTTGAAGATTATCATCAACGTATTTGGAAAACACCTTAATCTGGGAGGATAGGGTGTGAGTAAAGGAGGGATGATCGCAGTTATTCGTCAGAAAAGTGGAAAAATTAACTAACTTATAAAAACTTGTTAACATGAACTTAATTGGTTTGAGCTTAACTATGTAAAGAATACGTCTCTAAAAAGCGTATTTTTTATAAATAGACGATTTACCCACATATGCTCAATCAAATTTCTAGTTTTTTTCAAAAAGCTTCCTCTTATCTTTCTCCAGAAGGTCTAACATTAGGAATCATTGCTGGGTTAAGTCTGAGCAGTCCCGCTTGGGGTTTAACCATTGCGCCCTCTCCAACTGTCCCCATTCGGTTTTCACAGTCGGTGGCGGATTTTGATAGTTTAGAACGGGGATTTTTCGGCCCAACAATTATAGATGATGGTATTACCTTTTCTAATTTAATTGCTGGATTTAGACAGACATTCCCTGAGTTTGTTGTCCAATCCTCCAATCGCTTTGAACCAGTTTTTTCTGCCCCCAATTATCTTACCTTTGGACTTGAACCTAATCGTCGAGGTCGTCCCCCTCGTTCTGCTCCCTTTGGAGTGCTAGGTTCTTTGACCATTACTCCCGAACAAGCATCTCAGTTCGTGACTATTGATGTTCTGGCTCCTAATCCTGACTTGGCTTTAGCGGAGAATCCTTTTTTCTTTGACCAAGAACTGGTTTTAAGTGCCTTTCTCGACGGTGAATTAGTAGGCAGTGATTCGGTATTTTTATCAGAATTCGAGACATTTAATCGGTCTGGGAGAGTAGTTTCCACCACTCTATCAATCTCTGACCTAGAATTTGATCAATTGCAATTATTTACGCCTAGTTTTGCGGCTGATGGAGTAATTTCTGTGGGAATTGATAACATCACTATTACCTCTATTAGTCCTTTTCCCCCTGAGCCTTTTCCCTTACCAATTACCCCTATTGATCCTCCTTTCACTCCACCCATCCTTTTACCGGTTCCCATTGAACCTGTTTTATCTGCTTCTTTTATTAACACCATAGAAACCTCTGAAATTGCCCCTTTAGAAACTGTCCCTGAGTCCCAACCTATGACTATTTTCGGATTAATAGGGGTTGGATTATTAGGTTATTTAACTAAAAACAAATGTGTAACAAAAATCTAAATTAACTCTCCTTGATGAACTCAGAAGGAGGAGAGCGATCGCTCTTTTTTGTAAAAAGCGATCGCCTACTTGAAAAAAATAGGCTACTTGTTCGATTTCTGGAATCCATAAAGAGCAACTAATTATTTTTGATACTATTAAAATAGTCTAGGGCTTCATCACACCATTCAATCCATTGCTGTTCAAAACGAATTCCCCTTTTAAGAGTTAAATACAGACAATAATCTGATGTATTTAAAGCATCAATCTTTTCTAAAAAATCTTTTTCTTTTTGTTGATAACTGATTAAAGTTTGTTGATGAATTTGATGGCGATGGGTTAATTCTTGGATAATAATCTCTGAATTAACTAAAGCTCCTGCTCGAATTTTAACTAATAAATCTTCTCTAATAACTGTAGGTTGAGAGGGTACACTCATCCACTCTTCTAACTCTATTTGACCTTGTTCTGTAATTGAATAAAGCTTTTTATCAGGACGACCTTTTTGGGGGATAATTTCTGATTTAACTAATCCATTCTTCTCCATTTTACCTAATTCTCGGTAAATTTGCTGTTGAGTCGCTTTCCAAAAACAATTTAACGTCTCTTCAAACGTCTTCCAAATTTCATATCCTGTATGGGATTCGGTCGCTAGAGTAACTAAAATAGTGTGGGTTAACGCCATTTGCTTATTTTCTTGCTTTAATACAATTTTAATCAGATTATTCAGTTTATTTGCCAAATAACAAGATGATCACAAAATTATCCTTGACATACTCAACAAGTTGAATATACATTAAAATTGTACTCAACAAGTTTTATACCTACTTAGTTAGTTTACTATAAAACTTGATAGATAGGTTTGAGAGCATGAGTAAAGTATTTTTTAAACCTGATATAATCGCCAATATGCCCATTTTTGCCGCTAAAAAGCTTAATTTTAGCAATTTACTTCTCACAGTCATCATGGGTGGAGGATTACTTTTAGCTGGATTTATGATGGGAAGTCAGAATCGTCCTCAGCCAGAAACTCAAGTTAAATCAAATATTGCTGATTCTACCAATGTTTTAACCGTAAAAACCACAAGAATAACTGCAATTTACCGTTATTCAATCCAAAGAACCTATACAGGGGAAACAACAACCATGAGGGAAAGTCCATTAGGATTTGAAAGAGGAGGGAAAGTGGTTAAGTTGTATATGGATGAAGGCGATCGCATTACCAAGGGACAAGTGATTGCGAAACTGGATACCTCTGAGCTAGAAACCCGTAAATTGAACCTAGAGGCGCAAAAATCCCAACAATTAGCTATTTTAGCTGAATTAAACAGGGGGCCCAGACCAGAACAAATCGATGCGGCAAAAGCTCAGGTACAGCAATTACAAGAAAGATTAAGTTTAGAAGTAGCAAAACGGGAAAGAAGAGAATATCTTTACCAAGAAGGTGCTATTTCCCTCGAACAACTCGATGAGGTGTCCTTTAACAGTAATGCCTTAGCCGCGCAGTTAGCGGAAGCACAAAGTCGTCTAGATGAACTGCTAGCAGGAACTAGAATTGAAAAGATTAACGCACAAAAAGCAGTTATTAAACAAATAGAAGCTAATATTGACAATATTAGCCTAGATATCAGCAAAAGTTATTTAAAATCCCCTTATTCTGGCACCATTGCTCAAAGGTTAATTGATGAAGGTACAGTGGTTTCTACGGGACAATCAATGGTTAAGTTGGTGGAAAATGGAAAACCAGAGGTGAGAATTGGTATTCCAGTCGAAAAAATTAGCACAATTAAGCAAAAAAGCCAATATTCTGTATTAATTAATAATAAAGAGTATGCTGCTAGAGTGTCCACTATTTTACCAGAGGTAGATTCCGCTACTCGTACTCAAACCGTAGTTTTAACCCTAGAATCCGGTGCTGCCTTTCAAGTCCCCAAAGGTGCGATCGCTCGTTTAAATGTGACTGAAACCATTTTTCAATCAGGATTTTGGTTACCCATTACTGCGCTCATCAAAGGTGATCGAGGTTTATGGTCTTGTTATGGGGTGTTTGAAGGAGAAAATGGCAAAAAAATAGTTGAAAAAAGAGATATTGAGGTTTTATATACCGAAAGTAACCGAGTTCTAGTTAGAGGAACCATTAAATCAGGCGATCGAATTATCACCCAGGGAACGCAAAGAGTTGTCCCAGGACAAACGGTGATTATTGAATAGTGAATAGTCAACAATTAACAATTATGAGTTATTTTTTATCAACTCTTTAACTTTTCTACTAACTTCTGACTTCATAAAATGGCTACTATATTTTATCGAAATTTACGCTTACTCATTCTTACAATTATCCTGATTCTTTTTTTAGGTTTATCTTCATTTCAACTACTTCCGAGAATGGAAGATCCTGAACTCATATCACGGGTTGCAACTATAACTACTTTTTGGCCAGGAACCAATGCCGAAAGAGTAGAATCTCTGATCACTGAAAAATTAGAAGATAAATTACAAGAAATCGAGGAGATTAAGTTATTAGAATCGGTTTCCCAAGGGGAACTTTCTTTAATTACGGTGGAATTAAAGGACGAAATCACAGAAGTTGAACCAATTTGGTCCCAGGTTAGAGATAAAATTAATGATGCTAAGGTTGAACTTCCCTTAGATGCAACCGAGCCCGAATTTGAAGAAATAAAAATCAAAGCTTATGCCATGTTAATTGGGTTAACCTGGGAACAGGATAATGAACCCAATTATGCCATTTTGCTTCGTCGCGCCAAAATGCTAGAAGATGAATTACGGACAATTTCGGGGACAGAAGAGGTAGACTTGCGAGGAGAATCAGATGAGGAGATTTTAGTAGAAATTAACCCCATTGCATTATCTAGTTTAGGGTTAACTCCAGAGCAAGTGGCTCAAACTATTGAACAAAGTGATGCTAAAGTAGCATCAGGACAATTGAGAAATACTGAAAATGAGTTACTGCTAGAAGTTGATACAGAATTGGACAGTTTAGCAAAAATTAAACAAATTCCCCTACAATCTTCCCTTTCTAGTCAAATTACCCGTGTGGGAGACATTGCATTAGTCAGTAAAGGAATTCAACAACCGCCCTCGGATATCGTAATTATTAATGGACATCCAGCGATCGCCATTGCTTTATTAGTGCGATCAAATCAACGCATCGATCAATGGTCACAACAAGTTTATCAAACCTTAGATCGCTTCCGTGAAACCCTTCCCAGGGGATTAGAGGTTAATATTATCTTTGATCAAACCCCTTATGTAAAAAATCGTCTTACCAGTTTAATTTTCAATCTTTTACTCGGTGCAGCTTGTGTATTCGGTGTAACATTATTGATGATGGGATGGCGATCGGCATTAATCGTCGGGATTGCGTTACCATTATCAGGGTTGATGGTGTTTGCAGGGATGCAATGGTTAAATATTCCCCTACATCAAATGTCCATCACTGGATTAATTGTTGCCTTGGGTTTATTAATCGATAATGCGATTGTTGTAGTCGATGAAGTACAAAATCGCCTGAAAACGGGTTTAAATCCTCTTAAAGCTATTAAACAGACTGTAAATTATCTTTTTATTCCCCTACTTGCATCAACGTTAACCACTGTTTGTGCGTTTTTACCCATTGCATTATTAACAGGACCTACGGGAGAATTTGTGGGAACTATTGGTATTAACGTAATTATTGCCTTAATTTTCTCGCTTTTAATCTCTTTAACCATTATTCCTGCTATTACCGCTCATTTTACCCCAAAAAAGTCCCTTCCTTCTTCTTTTTTACCCTTGCAATGGTTCAATCAAGGATTTTCATGGGCATGGTTAACTCGAAAATATCGCTGGAGTTTACATAAACTGTTTAAATATCCTATTTTGGGAATTTTATTGGCTCTTTTCTTACCTATCATTGGTTTTATGCAAGCAGGAACCCTGCAAGAACAGTTTTTCCCTCCAGCGGATCGGGCTCAATTCAATCTGGAGTTAGAATTTCCAGCCTCAACTCCTCTCAGTCAAACCCGTAGTCAAGTTTTAGAAGTGCGTGAGTTGATTTTACAGCATCAAGGGGTGAAAAATATTCACTGGTTTGTTGGTCGCAGTGCGCCCAGATTTTACTATAATTTAGTTGAAGGACGCAAAAATGAGCCAAATTATGCTCAAGCTTTGGTAGAAACCCAATCACCAGAAATTTCTCGCAGATTAATCCCCATTCTACAAACAGAACTAGATCAAGTTTATCCTAATGCTAGGGTATTAGTGCGTTCCCTCGAACAAGGTCCCCCAGTCGCTGCACCGGTTGAAATGCGTTTATATGGCTCAAATTTAGAGATTTTAAGTGATTTAGGCGAAAAATTAAGGAAAGAATTAAGCCAAGTTCCCCATATTACCCATACCCGTGATAGTCTCAGTGAGAATTTAGCTAAATTAGGGTTAGAAATTGACGAAGAAAAAAGCTATTTAACTAATTTAAGGAACGCTAATGTAGCCAATCAGTTAAATTCAACCTTAGAAGGGATTACAGGCGGAACTATTGTCGAATCTTCCGAAGAATTACCGATTAGAGTTAGAGTAAATGAATCAAAACGGGGAGACTTAGATAAGATTCGCTCCCTTGATTTAACCGCAAATGGAGAGTCAATCCCTTTAACCTCCGTAGGAAATGTCACTCTTTTACCCGAAATTAATCAAATTACCCGACGCAACGGAAAACGAGTTAATAATGTTCAAGGATTCGTCGAAACGGGGGTATTACCTTCTAAAGTTTTGTCAGAATTTCAAAAACGCCTAGAAAATGTTAATTTTGTCTTACCAAGTGATTATACCCTAGAAATTGGCGGAGAATCAGCCGAAAGGAATAATGCAGTGGGAGGATTACTTTCCTTTGTTGGGGGATTAATGATTATCATGGTTGCCACCTTGGTGTTATCCCTAAACTCGTTTCGTTTAGCAGCAATTATTGGGGTGGTGGGAATCTGTTCCGTTGGGTTAGGATTATTTGCATTATGGTTATTTGCTTATCCTTTTGGTTTTATGGCTATTATTGGGTCAATTGGTTTAGTGGGAGTGGCAATTAATGATTCTATCGTCGTTTTAACCGCCATTAAAGATGATCCAGAGGCAAAATTAGGCAATCCTCGCGCCATTAGAGAAGTAGTGTTACATTCTACTCGTCATGTCTTGACCACAACTTTTACCACCACCATTGGATTTGTTCCTTTATTATTAGGAGGAGGGGGATTTTGGCCCCCCTTAGCCGTTGTCATAGCTGGAGGGATTTTCGGTGCAACCTTACTAGCACTATATTTTGTTCCCTGTAGTTATTTACTGATTAGACTGGGCAGCAAAACGTAATCAAACATATTCAGTTTTAATCTACTTCTTGGTGAGATTAATCTTATTTTCAGTAATTAATTGGCATAAATTCAGATTGAGGATTAATACTAGAATTGTCTGTTAAATTTGCTAGGGAGTTCAATTATTTGATTAGTAATTATTTTGTTACTTCTTGAGATTAAATTAATTATTTACTAAAGACCATTTCTTGTTTACTCGATAAATTTTCATCATAATGATATCCCAAGCCATAGTAAGCTTTAAGTTCTGATGAGTCATCAATTTTATTCTGAATAATCCAATTTGTCATCAAGCCTCTACTTTTCTTCGCCATTATCCCAATAGTTCTTAGTTTACCATTTCTCATTTCTTTAAAGGAAACTTTTAAAATAGGGTAATTAAACTGTTCAGATTTTATGATACGAGAATATTCATTAGAAGCTAAATTAAGTAATACTTGATTGTCATGCTTTTCTAATTCTTTATTTAACTGTTGAGTAACTTTCTCTCCCCAAAATTTATAAAGATTATCAGCTTTTTCTGTTTTTAGACGACAATTCATTTCTAGTCGGTAAGGACTAATTTCATCAAGTGGTCTTAAAATTCCATACAATCCTGAGATAATTCTTAATTTTTTTTGAGCAAATAAATAATTATTATCATGAAAATTTTTCAATTCTAGTTGTTTAAATACATCTCCTCGATAAGCTAAAATAGCAGCCTGTTTCTGAGAATTTTTAAATGATTGGAATCGCTGATAATTTAAGTTAGCTAGTGATTCACTAACTCCTAGTAATTTTTCTAAATCTTGAGAAGAAAATCTTTGAAGTGAATCAAATAAAAAGTCACCATCTTCTTGAAAAATAGGCTGTGTAGTTTCAGGAACCGTAAAAGAATCGTCAAAGACTAATGTTTTAGCTGAGGAAAGAATTAAAAGCATTCACAAGTAACATTCATAATTGATTATTGGCCTATTCATTTTATCTTAAATTTCAGATTGATTGTTAATCCTGATAAGAAAATGTCTAGATAAAACTCCGAACTTTTAACACTAAACTCATTAAAATGTGGGAAAAGAAACTAAGAAATTTTACCCTTTGAGACTTTGATGCCCATGCCTTAGAATTTATTGAACGTTTACCTCAAGGAATCGAAACACTAATCGGAGAAAATGGGGTTAAACTTTCTGGGGAACAACGACAGCGATTAGCCATTGCTCGTGCTTTATTACGTCAACCCCGTATCCTAGCAAGATTTAGTTGGGGAAGATGTCACTTCAAGATGCTTTAAGTCGTTTGATGTATCAACGAATCACTTTCGTTGTTGCTCACCGTTTATCAACTATTCGCCAAGCAGACCGAATTATTGTTTTAGAATAGGATAGTAGAAATTGGTAATTATCGCCAGTTGGTGCCATTGGAGGTGTTTTCTCTCAACTCCACAGTTTTCAAACCGGGTTAGCCACTTCTTTCTAGTTAAAAAATAGGATTAACGATTAACGATGAATTTGCCTATTGCTTATCATCCTCAATATGTTGTTCCTCTCCCTGACGGCCATCGATTTCCAATGAGTAAATTTGCTTTACTTTATGAATTATTACTAAGAGAAAAAATTGTTAAATCTAATAATATTTATACTCCAGAATTTCCCGAAAAATCATTATTAGAATTAGTCCATTGTCCTAATTATATTACCGCTTATTGTCAAGGACTTCTAACGGATAAAGAACAAAGACGTATTGGGTTACCTTGGAGTGAAGCCTTAGTAAAACGGACTTGTATAGCAGTTGGAGGAACTATTTTAACCGCCAAATTGGCCTTAAATTTTGGCTTGGCTTGTAATACAGCAGGGGGAACACATCATGCTTTTCCTAACTATGGTTCGGGGTTTTGTATTTTTAATGATTTAGCAATTGCTACTCGTGTTTTACAAAAATTAAACTTAGTTAAAAACGTATTAATTATTGATCTTGATGTTCATCAAGGAGATGGAACAGCGAAAATATTTGAGAATGATGTGACAGTGTTTACCTTTTCAATGCACTGTGAGTCAAATTTCCCCAGAGAAAAGCAGAAAAGTGATTTAGATGTTTCTTTACCAAAAGGATTAGATGATGATGGTTATTTACAGATATTATCTCAACATCTTCACGATTTATTATCAAAAATTCAACCAGATTTAGTTTTATATGATGCAGGGGTTGATATTCATGCTCAGGATCATTTTGGTAAATTAAGTTTAACGGATACAGGAATTTATCGACGAGAAATGCTTGTTTTAAGTAGTTGTATTGCCAAAGGATATCCTGTTGCTAGTGTCATTGGGGGAGGTTATGCTAAAGACCTTAAATCATTGGTTTATCGACACTCTTTATTACATCGTGCAGCTAAAGATGTCTATGAATTTTATCAATTGTAACCAAGATTATTTATCGATTAAGAATTAATGATAAAATACACTCAGGCATAAGTTTAGCTGAAGTAGTTTGTTAACGGATATCAAGTAAAAACATGAGAACGGTAATTATCTCAGGAGCCAACAATGGATTAGGTTATGCTTGTGCAAAAGAACTGGCCTTGAACAAAGATATCTATCTTGTCCTTGCTTGCCGTAATAATCAGAAGGCCACAAAGGTTGTTGAAAAACTCAAACATTTAAGCAAAAATAACCAGGTTGAAGCTATTGGTCTTGACTTAGCCTCTTTGAGATCAGTTCGTCAATTTGAAGCTGAATTCGCCCAGAAAAATTTGCCTCCTTTAGGGATGATTGTCTGTAATGCAGGAGTACAGTTTATCCAAAGACGAGAATATACAGAAGATGGTTGGGAAACTACGTTCGCTGTCAATCACTTGGGACATTTTTTACTGGTTAATCTTCTTTTAAAGCATTTAAAACCACCAGGCAGAATTATTTTTGTCAGTAGCGATACTCATGATCCAAATAAAATAACAGGGATGCCAGCCCCTAATTTTCAAGATCCTAATTTATTAGCACAACCGGAATTAGATCCAACCCTCAAAGATAAAAGTATTTCAGATATTGGTCGTTTAGCCTACACAACCTCAAAGCTTTGCAATATATTGTGTGCTTACGAATTATCTCGTCGTCTTGAAAAACAGGGATTCAGCACAGAAGAAGAGCCCATTACGGTTAATGTGTTCACTCCAGGTTTGATGCCAGGAACTGGTTTAGCTCAGGATTATCCACCTTTAACAAAAATGGTTTGGGATTATATTCTTCCTCTTTTTACTTTTGTTCCCAAAATTAACAGCACACAAAAATCAGGACGAGCTTTAGCAAGACTGGTTGAAGATCCTCTCTTAAGAACAGTAACAGGAAAATATTTTAGTGGTTTAAATATGATTAGTTCTTCAGTAGAATCATACGATGTTGAAAAAGCTCAACAACTATGGGATAAAAGTGTGGAACTTGTAGGACTCTCGAAAGACGAACTAATTGTTCAATAAGGTAACAACAAAATGCCAAAATATTTTGATTCCCTTGATTCAACTGTTCCTCAAGAATATCCATATTAAAGAAGCTAAAATAGGTTTGTCTGTCGCTCGGATTTTCATCCCTTCGGTTTTATGGGCGGGATGAGTGTCAACAGGGAAGAGTCCCCTTGATTGAATCAAGGGGCAATGTGAAGTGGAGGAATGTGCAATGATGTTTCGGGTTTTGATCACTAGCATGATTTTAATGGTGTCTCCTGTGTTAGCCCTAGATATAGGGAGTGATATTACGTTATTTAATAAATCTCCTCGTTTAGTGGATTTGATTACCACCTTAAGTCGTATTCGAGTTCAAGGAGCAACTTATTATGTCACCGTTGAACTACCTCCAGATATCGATGAATCGTTACAACAATTAACCATTCAACAAACCCAAGGCATAGACACCATTTCTTTTTATTTAGAGGATACCATTGCTTTTGAGGGAAAACCCCTTGACAGACACCATGCTTTAAACCTTGCAAGGGTTAAACGGAATCTGGATAATAATCAAATTGCGGTTATTTTTGACCCGCCGATTCCTCCAGGAAAAACCTTTACTGTTGCCTTTAAACCGAAAAGTAATCCTGCCATGAGTGGTAATTATCAATTTGCTGTTACCGCTTATCCGGCGGGGAAAAACCCTCAAGGATTATATCTCGGACTGGGAAGATTATTTTTTGAGCAAAAAGGCGATCGCTTTCCTTGAGAACTTCAAACAAGACAAGAGACTAAAAAAGATTAATCCCCCAGTGGTTTTAGGTTCTGGAACCGATGAGACTAAAAAAACATTATCTTGAATATTAGACAGATTGCTGTTGCGACGAATAATGGTGTATAAATATTAAATTAATAAATATTAACCAGTTTGAAGCCATTATCTATTGCTTATCGAAAATAATTGGCTCGAAAATCCAGCCTTTGACGGAACCCATAGTTTTTGAGACAGAGATTTATGCTCTGTCTCAAAAACAACTTCTTTACGATAGCTCCAGAGCTTCGCTGTGGAACTTCTGACTTCTGGGGTCGGTAATTCTAAATTCTAAATTCTGATTGATCAAGGAAGACATCAGTCCCGATTGTGTTTAAAATAAGCTTCCATAACTTGACGTACCATCGGACCTGCAACCGAACCACCACCGCCACCGGAATGCTCTGCAAAAGCCACCACAACAATTTCCGGGTTATTATAGGGAGCAAAACCACCAAACCAAGTGTGAGTCTCTCCTGGAGGTGCCTCGGCCGTACCACTTTTCCCCGCAGCAGAGGGAATTTCCGGCACATTGAGAGCCTTTCCAGTCCCTTCAGTAACCACTGCCCTGAGCCCTTCGCGTAAAATTTTCAGGGTAGTGGGCTTAAGTTCCATCGAAGTCCGCCATTTTTCCGAGTCATCACCCTTTTCAAAGAAATGGGGTTTGACACGATAGCCACCATTAGCCGGAACTGCAAACATAATAGCGACTTGTAGAGGGCTTGCTTGGGTAAACCCTTGACCAATGGACATATTTACTGTATCCCCATCAGTCCATTCCCAATTGTAACGTTTGAGTTTCCACTCATTATCAGCAATTAACCCTGGAGACTCTTCTCCTAACTCAATGCCTGTTTTTGAGCCAAACCCATAAAGACGGGCATATTTGATTAATGTTGGTCCTCCTACCCCGCGACCAATTTGTCCATGAAAGGTATTACTACTCCAGGCCATCGCCCGTACATATCCCATTGGACCAAATCCAGCACGGTTCCATTCTCCAAAGGCTGTCCCCCCCACATTGAGGTAGGCAAAGGTATTTAAGATTGTATTAGGGGGATATTTGCCTGTCTCCATTCCTGCGGTAGCGGTGACCACTTTAAAGGTAGAAGCAGGAGGAAAACCTCGTAAAGCACGGTTAACGAAGGGATTCCCTTTCTTTTGTAACCGTTTCCAAGTTTGGGGCGTAATTTGGGTGGAGAAAATATTAGGATCAAAAGTAGGGTTACTGGCCATGGCCAAAACGCCTCCGGTTTGGGGGTTAAGGGCGACAACGGCGCCAATCCTTTCTCCTAGGGCAGCTTCAGCCGCTTTTTGTACATCTAGATCCAAGGTTAGGGTGACATCTTTTCCGGGTTGGCCGACTTTCTGCCCCAATACCTTCATCACCTTACCAGCACCATCCACTTCTAATTGGATACCGCCCCATTCCCCTCGTAATTGCTGTTCGTAGGCTGCTTCAACGCCCATTTTACCCACAATATCCCCTAAGCGATAACCTTCGGCTCGTCTTCGTTTGAGTTCTTTAGCGTTTAGTTCTCCGGTATAACCTAAAATGTGGGCTGCAATTTCTTGATTAGGATAGTCACGAACGGTTTCGATATCCACTTCTAAACCATTTAATTCTGTTTTAAATTCTTCTAAAGCTGTAATTTGTGCCGGGTTAAGGCTGCGAGCAATTCTAATCAGGGTTGAAGCGTTGTAACCGGCTTGTTTAATTTTATTTTCGATATTTTCTTCAGGAATAGCGAGGAGTTGGGCTAAATATTGACGATTTTCTGGCCAGTCTGGTTGATTAACTACAATGGGCCATAGGTAAGCGGCATGAGTCAGACGAGTGGAGGCTAAAACCCGCCCCTTACGATCAAAAATATTGCCTCGAACGGGTGGTTTAGGAACAATACGAACACGGTTATCTTCGGCTTTAGTCCGATAATCTTCTCCTTGTAGGAGTTGTAAAAACACTAAACGCGCACCAATGGCCCCTAAAAGAATGGCACTGACAAATAGCATAATAAATAGGGCTTGACGCTTCTGTCCAATGGTTCGATTGGTTTTTTGCTGTCGGCTATCATAAGCACTATAGTTTTCGGTAGAGGTTGAGGGTTGCCATTTGGACTGGGAAGGTTGTTTTAGCCACATATCGCCAATAAAATCACAGTTGAGCTTTGAAACTTGGAGAGTTACTTCTTTGTTAGCATATTTTCATCAATATGGTAGCACTACCCTATTTCTTTTCCGACAGCCGAGGAAATTCGACAAAAATACCACCAGACTCTTCAACTTTATACTTGATCAAGTTAGTTCATCTGACCGAAAAAAATGGTTCTAAGCCTCTTCTTTCAAGGGGATGAAAAGCGATCGATTGGATATGGTGAGGAGACTTCGCCACATCCAATCGACCCAGATTAAGAAGAATTTTCCTTGTTTCAAGCCTCCGACTTGAGGGGGAGGAAATTCTAAATTCTAAATTCTACATTCTAAATTCTACATTTTGATTGACCTATTCCCTCATCCAGAATATTGCGGTTGAGTCCGGTTTTTTGTTTCTTGCGTTTAGTTTATAAAGTCTGTAATACGATTATGCCTTAAACTGTTTTTCTACGGCACTTACTAACCATTCTCTAGGTAAAAAACGAGAAAGATTAACGATAGTATTGTTGGCGATACCTCCGGTGACAACATTAGATTTATTTTGTTCTAAAGCTTTTAGAGCATCTTCAACCACGGCTTCTGCTGATGCTAAACGGATACTATTTTTATTTTCCAGGGTTTTAGGAAAATCAGCAACCTCAGCAAATTTAGACTCTGTTGCACCAGGACATAAGGCTAAAAAGTTAATCCCTTTATCTTTGTTTTCTGCCCATAAAGCTTCTGTGAAACTAAGAACAAATGCTTTGGTTGCTGCATAAGTTGATAAATAGGGTAGGGCCTGAAATCCCGCGATAGAAGAGACATTAATAATACTGCCTTGTCCCTTTTTCTGCATCTGGCATAAGAATAAATGGGTTAACTCCACTAAAACCTTAACGTTGAGTTGAACCATCTCTAATTGCTTGGATAACTCCCGTTCAACCAACGGACCATAATCCCCAAACCCAGCATTATTAATCAATAAATCTACACTCAAGCCCTTATCTTGAACCCAATCGTACACTTTTTGGCCTGCTTGGGGTTCGGTTAAATCTTGAACAATGACCTCAACATCAATAGGAGTGCGTGCTTGTAGCTTTTCAGCTAAATTATATAGCTTATCTTGGGAACGAGCCACTAAAATTAAATTAGTCTGACGGGTGGCTAATTGTTCGGCAAAGGCTTCTCCAATTCCAGAAGATGCACCGGTGATTAAAGCAGTTGTCTGTACCATAGAATTACAATTTAAAAGGAGTTACTATTGTTACAAATTGTAACGCAAACGGTCACAAAACAAGAAGTGCTTAAGTTCATGCAAGTTCTTGTGCAACTCACAGTTTCCTTATCCGTCATTAGTTTCATCAATGATGCCCTCAAAACCAATGCCCATGAAGGTTATTAAACGTCTAAGTCGCTTTCTAAGATGGCGGTTGGGGGGTATGTCTATCTCCCTGATGGATCGCTACATCACCTCACAGTTAATTAGTCCTTTATTGTTTTCGGTGGGCTTAGTTTCGGTTTTAGGGGTGGCCATTGGTTATTTATCTGACTTAGCGGACAAGGTAGTAGACTCTAATTTACCTTTGATGCAAGCGTCGGAAATTTTGCTATTGAAGGTTCCAGAGTTTACCGCTTATGCGTTGCCTATTTCCGTGATGCTCAGTACCTTATTAACCTATGGTCGTTTGAGTAACGATAGTGAATTGATTGCTTTACGAGGGTGTGGCGTTAGTCTTTATCGTTTAATTGTTCCCGCTTTGGTGGTGAGTTTAATGGTGACGGGGGCTACTTTTGTGATGAGTGAATTGGTGGTTCCGGCGGCCAATTATCGTGCCACTGCTATTTTGGTACAGTATTTACAAGAAGAACACCCTTTTTGGCAAAATAAAGATATTTTTTATCCCAATTATGAACAGGTAGAACTGCCGAATGGCAATACAGAAAAACGCTTAAAACATCTCTTTTTTGCTGAGAAGTTTGATGGTCAACATCTACAAAGGTTGACTGTTTTGGAATGGCTCGAAGAAAGGTTAAACCGCATTGTTGTCTCAGATTCAGCCACCTGGAATAAGCAAGAAGAAACTTGGGATTTTTTCAACGGGACAATTTATCAACTAGCCCCTGATTCCTCTTATAAGGAGAGTTATCCTTTTGAACATCGACAGTTACCTTTGACAAAAGCTGCCTTTGAGTTTGCCTTACAAGGCCGTGATCCCTATGAAATGAATCTTATTCAAGCTAGGCAATACATGAAAATTTTAAAGATGATGGGAGATGATAAGAAGTTACGTATGTTTAAAGTCAGAATCCAACAAAAGTTGGCATTTCCGTTTATTTGTATGGTGTTTGGGGTGATTGGATCTGCTTTAGGATCGGCTCCTCAACACATGAGTCGGGCGACGGGTTTTGGCTTAAGTGTAGTGATTATTTTTAGTTATTATCTGTTAGGTTTTCTGATTGGAAGTTTAGGATTAATGGGGTTAATTTCTCCTGTTTTTGCGGGTTGGTTACCGAATATATTAGGACTAGGGATGGGGGGGTGGTTTCTCTATCGTTTCGCTGAATCTTAGGTTTAAATTCAAACGGTTAGCCTTCATTATAATTTCATTCATAGTAATTTTGCTTCCATTTTGTGCTGCTCAAAATTACGCATTAATAGCAATAGTTGACGGGGTGACAAGAATTTGGAAAAACTGATCACATCAAGGTTTCAGAATCTAAGTTGACTAAAAAATCAACAACTTGAATAAGATTTAA
>JASJEA010000152.1 GCA_030064935.1 Crocosphaera sp.
ATTAACTTTTTGAATTTGTGCTAGAAAATGTCCTTGATCATGATTTAAGGAACGGGCTAAAATCAATCCTTCTTGGAAGGCAGATAAGGCTGTTTCATACTGTTTTTGTTTTAAATAAATTTCCCCTACTTTGTCATAAGCTTTCATTAAACCATAATAATTATAAGATAATTGTTCCACTTGAATTAATCGCTGATAAATTTGCAGGGCATAATCTTCTTGGTCATAATTAGTGTAAAGATTAGCTAGTTTGGTTAAGGCTTGGGCAGCCGCACCAAAAAGTTCTAATGACCAAGCTAAGGCGTAGGCTTCTTGATAATTTTGACTGGCTAACTCTGGTTTATCTAATGCTTCGTAATCTTGACCAATCTCAATTTTTAAGGGCGGAATAAACTCTATTTTTTGACTTGATAAATAACTATCGACTAATTTTTGTTTGATATCGGCTGAGTTATTAGGTTGTAAAGAGGCTGTATAAATTTCTGCCAAGGTTTGTAAATATAAGCCTTCTTCGTAAGTATTTTGTTGCTCCTGAGCTTGAGCTAATAATTCCTCATAAATAACAGCAGCCCTAGGATAATCAAACTTAGCTAGATATAGTCTTCCTAATCCTTGTAAGGATTCTTTTACGGTAAAGGGTTCGCTATTTTCTCTGGCATAGTTAAGAACTTTTTGATAAACGATAATAGAATTATCTAAGCTGTGTAGGTTAGCATAAGCATTGGCTAAGGCGATTAAAAATTCTGGACTTAAGGGATCTTCTTGTTCTGATAATTTTTGGAGCGTTACTAATCTTTTACTAATGATTTGCACATCTTCGGTTCGAGTTTTTTGCCAGGCTATTTTTCCCACTCTTCCTAAAGCATTGACTTCTTCAATTCGACCTAAAACTCGTCTCAATCTTAATTCCCGATACCAAATGTCAAAGGCGATATTAGTATTCCCATCCTCTAATTCTTGGCCTGCTTTTAGATTTAATTTATTAAGTTCTCTTCTTAATCTTTTTTGTTCAAAAGGGGTAAGTGGTCGAGGAATTGCAGGAATTAAAGGATCATCGATGGGAAGTTCTAAAGGGTTTAATTCTGGCTCTGGCAGCGACAAAGCCATCCTACTCGGCTGCTGGAAATCAGCCCCTGTTAAGATAAGGGTTAAAATTATTAAAAGAGGAAGTTTATAATAAGAAAAAACACAATTAAACATAGTTTGACTCGCCAATATTTACCAATACCCTCAAATAAGATAACATTTAATTAAAGAGGAGTGTTTGAGGGACAACAATGTGAGGAAATTAATTAACGTTATCTTAGCCTTAATGGTCATTATTGGTTTAAGTGGCTGTGGTACAACGCCACAAATTAACGCAGAACAGCGATTATTTCCCCCTATTTCCTTAGAATTTATCGAAAGCTACGATTTAACTCCGCAAAGCTTCCAAAAAACTCCTCTAGGTGGGCTTTCGGCCCTGACTTATGATCGTCAAAGTGATCGCTTTTATGCTCTATCGGACGATCGCTCTGAGCAAGCACCGGCTAGATTTTATACTTTGAAGATCAATGTTGTTGCCAGGGATGAGCAAAGAGCCCAGATTGAGGGCGTGATGGTGGAAAAGGTAACTTTTCTCAAGGACGCAACGGGAAAAAACTACCCCTCTCAAACCATCGATCCAGAGGGCATTGCTCTGTCTCCTAGAGGTACTTTGTTTATTTCTAGCGAGGGTATTCCAAAACGGGGAATTAATCCCTTTATTGGCGAGTTTGACCTGGAAACTGGACAACTGCAGCAACAGATTCGTCTTCCTAACCGCTACCTCTTACCTGAAACCAAGGAAGATAGTCCTAGGGGCGTTCAAGAAAATCTTGGCTTTGAACCCTTAACCATTGCGGCAACCAGTACGGTCAAAGATGATCCCTTTCGCCTTTTTACCGCTACTGAAGCCTCATTAACCCAAGATGCTGCCCCTAACCCTCCTCTACAAATTCCCGTCCGCTTACTCCACTATGTCATCAGTCCGGTGGGTCCTCCAGTGGTGGTGGCTGAACATTTATATTTGTTGGATGAAACCCCCAAAGGTGCAATTATCAACGGGTTAACGGAATTATTAGCTCTCCCTCAAAAAGGCTCGTGGTTGAGTTTAGAAAGAACTTTCGGGGTATTTGGCAATGGGGCAAAATTATTTCAGGTGGTCAATAGTGGAGCTTCAGAAACCTCAACGGTTAGCAGTTTTCAGGAGGGGATTGCAGGGATTCAACCCTTACGCAAAAAATTATTATCGAATCTAGAAACCTTGGAGCTTGAGTTAGATAATCTCGAAGGGATGACCTTTGGTCCAATTCTCCCTAATGGTGTGCAGACGTTAATTTTGATCAGCGATGATAACTTCAATCCTCAACAAAAAACTCAACTATTGTTATTTGCAATAGGCAGTTAACTTGGACTGTGGAATTAGATACAGTAAGGACATCCTACCCTTATGATAGCACAAAAAATAAAAAAATTGTAGTACGTTTCTGTAACCCCCATTCTTTCGTAGAGCCTTTTGCTTATTTATCAAGATATGATGACAAAAGCAGCTATTTTTTGTATCAAATTATACACTTTTTTCAGCAAAAACCCTTTTTGTTTTTTTAATTATTACAAATATAATACAAGTAGAAGAAAAGGGTGAAGTTTTTTTCACCAATTAAGGAAAAAATGACCATTACAAGAAGATTATTTCAACAATTCTGACAGTTTTGGTGAATTTGATTATCCTATGGAATAGTTGAACATAAAGAGAAGAAGTACCATGAACAAACAACTATTAAGAATGGGTGTTACGACCCTTTTAGCAGCGTTAATCAATGTCAGTGGTTATAGTAGTACCCAAGCCAGCTTAAGCGGCGAGAATGGGCTTAATTACCCCCAAGAAATTGCCAAAACTACTGAAGAAGAAACTCGTATTCGAGTGTATGAACAAGCCAGCCCGGCCGTTGTTACCTTACTAGGGAAACAAGGTCATGGCAGTGGATTTATTATTAGTCCAGATGGCATGATGATTACCAATGCTCATGTGGCAGAAGTATTATCATCTCCGGCCACCATTGTGTTAGCTGACGGGACAAAAGTCTTAGCTGATTTTATAGGATATGCCAATGATAAATTAGATTTAGCTGCCTTAAAAATTCGGGATAAAACTAACTTACCTTTTTTACCAATTGGTCAGTTAGATTCTATAAAAGTAGGTCAATCCGTTTATGCTATTGGCACTCCTTTAGAAGAAGAATTTACCACTTCTTTAACCTATGGAGTCATTAGTCGTCTTCATGGAGGAGGAGGAATTATTCAACATGATGCTGCTATTAATCCAGGTAATTCCGGAGGACCATTATTGAACTCGGATGGGGAAGTGATTGGGGTTAATACTTGGCTCTATAATGACACAGGAACGAAACGATATATTGGCATCAGTTTAGCTTTATCAGTGAAACATTTACAGCCCTTTTTAGTTGCTCTCGAACAAGAGAATACTCAAGAATATGCCTCACGGCCACAACCGAGTAATCCTGAAAAATCCCAAGTTCCCCAATTACCTCCAGAAGGAGCAACTATTACAGCGAATTTTAAACAAGGGGATAAAACTTTACCCAATAATAGTTATTATCACATTTATTCCTTTTCAGGTCGTGCAGGACAAGAAGTTACCATTGAAATGGATAGTCAAAGTCTCGATGCTAATTTAATGTTATTGTTACCAGATGAAGAAAAATTGATCGCTCAAAATGATGATATTTCTGCCAATAATTTTAACGCTAAAATACAAGTTGAATTACCGAGCAATGGAGTTTATGTCATTTTGGCGAATACCTTTGAACCTGGGGAAAAGGGAAGTTATCGCTTAAGTGTTAAATAAACCCTATTCGGACGAACAAAATGAGAATTCTTTTTGCTGTTGAGGATGGGTTAAAAAATAAGCTTCTAACCAGAGACAGCCTTTAGTTAATAGGGTTTGTATTTGTAGTGGCCAAATAGTAACGACACCTTGATCATCCCCTGAAATAAGACTCAAGCCATCATCGCTAAAACGAAGACTGGTAAGAGAATTTTTAGAAGCTTTTAGGGTAACTAAAGGTGTTCCTTCTTTGTTCCATAGTTTAATGATTCCGTTTTGATCTCCAGAAGCAATCATCGAACCGGTGGGATCAAAAATAACCTGATTAATAGTGTCAATATGCCCTGTTAATGTAGTTATCAAATCACCTTGAGAATTCCATAATTTTAGGGTTTGATCTTCACTAGCAGAGATAAAGGTTTTACCATCAGGGCTAAAAGTTAAATCTTTAATATATTTTTGATGTTCATGCAAATTTTTGATATGAATTCCTTGAGATGTCCATAAATGAATTACTCCATTTTCATGGCCCGATACCATGAGATTACCTTGAGGATTAAAGGCAATTTTAGTTACCCAACCATTTTCTGCTTGAGTTTCTAATGGTTTAATTAAGTTACCTTCAAAGTCATAAAATTCAATTTTTCCTTCATCTGTTCCCACTGCTATTATGTCTTGTTGCGGATGAAAAGCGAGACTCCAAATTGATGAATTTGGGCTAGAAATATTTTTTATAAATTGTCCATTGAAGTTAAAAATTTTAATTATTCCAGAAGGTAAAATAATGGCAATTTTATCCTTATTTTGACTAAACTCAGGAGTGAGCAATGATTGATGGTTTAATTTGATAGCTTTTGTTTTAGTTACTGTTAAGTTTGAATGGGTAATATTGCCTTGTATATCGGTAATAATTATCTCGTCTGTATTAGGAACAATATCAATATTTGTAATAGCATCTCCTAAAATTAATTGGTTGAGTATCCCTGATTCCAATCGCCAAAACTTTATCATTTGAGAGGCATCTCCTGAGACTAATACATTACCATCAGGACTAAAATCAATACTATTAATAGAATCATTATGTCCCGATAAGTTATTGATTAAAGTACCATCTTGTGCCCATATTTTAATCATTTGATCCTCACTACTAGACGCAATTAATTTACCTTGAGGATGAAAACGAATATCAGTAATCCTTTCTCGATGACCTTCTAGGGTTTTGATTAGTTTTCCCTCTATTGTCCATAATTTTATGGTCTGATCATCACTTCCTGTGACTATCATCTTATTATTAGGACTAAAGCCAATTTTCGTGATCCAATTTTCATGACTTGATAGGGTTTGTTGAAGATTTCCATTAATATCCCAAACAGTAACTTCTCCGTTTTCTTTTCCTACTGCAATGGTTTGATTATCGGGACTAATACTTAAACTGGTTGCCCCTTCTATCGTTTCCAGAAAACCTTGGAGCAAATTCTTATTTTTTCCCCATACTTCTAATAAACCTTCGGGGGTTATAGTCACAGTTATTTCACCATTATCGCTTACTTTTGCCATCGATAAATCCTTATTATAGGAAAATGATGAAAGTATTTCTTTTTGATTTTTCTCCCAAATATTTACCCTTCCTTTACTGGTTACTATAATTAGCTTTGGTTGATTTTTAATCCATCTTAAAGCAACAATTTTTTCTCCTGATCTTAAAGTTAATTCTTTTAAAATTTTTCCTTTTTTGTCTAAAATTGTTAGCTCATTTTCTCCAGTAATAACTAGGAAATTATCTTGAGAAGAGAACTGAATTTGACTTAACTCGTTGACAGTTGTTTCAATTTGATTAAATTCTTGTATGTTGCTCAAAATAGTTAACAAAGTAGCTACAGGAGAAAAACTAAGATACTCTTTTAAAGAAGATTGATTATTAAAACCTTTGTCTAATTTTCTAGCTATTTTCATCCCTGATAGTAAACCCTTTAAAGGTTGAGAACTAAACTCTTGTTGTGCATTATAACTTTGTTCATTTATTTCGGCTGTCTCTTCCCAAATCTTGGCTTTTCTGAATTGATATTGAGCAAAAATAAAACTAATAATGATTAATAATAATCCTAAAAATCCTCCTCGGCGCACTAAATTATTAGCTTTTTTATTGGCTTCTTGTAAAACACGATTAGCTTTTATTTTCGCTTCTTTTTCTAAGGTTTCTTGTTGCACTAAAAAACGTTGAGAGGCAGTAATAAATTGATAATCTATGGAAGTTAATTTGTGGGTGTCAGACCATTTTATGACTTGTTCTATGGACTCTCCTTGTAATAAATAATTAGCATTATAATTAGACTTAATCCAATTATTCATTTCTGCTGCATAGGGACGTAAATTAGCTAAATTTTCTTGAACCCAATCTAAGTTAAAAATTCTTTGATAAATCAAATTATAAACTTGCAAATACTCTCCTTTGATTGCGACTATACCTGATAATCTTAACTCTATTTGTTCAGGAGAATGATCCACTTTAATTTTAGAATAAGAGCCATCAATTTCAGATAATAAAACTTGTTGATAAAGTCCCAATAATTGAATTGCTTTTGTCTCATTATCTAACAAGCGATCGCAGATAGTTTTTAAATGCTCAGGTTGATCTTGATATTCCCAATTATCTAAAATATATTTTTTAACTAAACTATCAATATCAAGATCAGCTTTAGAACTATTTTCCCTAATAAGACGACATAGTTTTTGAGTCAGAAAAGGTTGTCCACCTGTCCAAGTTAAGATAGTTTGTAAAATGCTTTGTGCATCATCACAATTGTCCATTAACCCTGGCAATAAGGCCGATTTAGCTTCTTGTAAGGTAAACCCTGTTAACCCCACTAAATAACTAATATTAAAAGGTGTTCTTTGTTTATCTTTGATTAAGTCTGATGGGGTTGCCACTCCTAATAAACAAAAGGTTAAACGATTATAATTATTATTCTCTGCCCGTAAATTATAACAAGAACGAATCAAGGCAAAAATATCATCCTTAAAATCAAGTTTAATTAAACTGTCAATTTCATCAATAAAAATAACCAGATTATGAGGACTCTTAATGTTTAAAATTAACTCAAATAATTCCAATAACTTTTGAGGGTTTGTTTGGCTTTTTTGTTCTTCCCACAAAGTTGTCAGGTTAACCTCATCTTCTAAATCAAATCCTGATATAAGTTGATAACAAAAACCTTGATACCATTGCTCCTGATTAACATAATTACCTAAAATTGTTAAATCAATAGAAGCAGATTCAATACCTTTTTTTATCAGGGTTTTCATGGTTTGAATCCTGAGACTTGATTTTCCCATTTGTCGGGAATTAAAGACACAACAATACTCATTGGCTGTTAATTTTTCTAAGAGTTCTTGATCAGCTTGTCGAAAAACATAAGTAGGATGGTTAGCTTTTAAACTACCGCCTACTTTATAGTAACTATTAGTTTTCATTTCTAGTATTTAGATTTAATCTATAAAAAATTAACCGATACATCGACCATCTTTCTATAAATAAGCCTTGAAATAATCTTGATAAAGACGATAACGAGGCACCACAGATTTACCATCCCATTTAATCAAACCCATACTTTCTAATTGATAAAGAGGCCTTCCCGTTAATTGTGTTAATTTTTCTGAATTTAACACTTTTTTGAACATCTCAGCTAATCCTTGATTACTTTGAAAAATTTCCAAATATTCCCTTAAGTGTTGTCCATAAATACCCCGATCTTGAGTTGAGTTTTTTAATAGTTTATCCAAGGATAAATGATGACGAACTAAATAATAAAAAGCTAAACGAACTAAATAAGGATGCCCTCCGACTAAAGACATAATAGGCTTAACAGCACCCCGCTCTAATCCATGACGAAGAGCTAAGTTCTCAACTTGTTCTAGAGTTAAATCCACTAATTGAATGGGTAAACCAATATTAAAAGGAGATTGATTAATATCTAATTTTCCATAATATTCTGTTGAATGAGCCACAACAATACGCAGTTTTTCCCACACTTCTGACTCATTTGCTTGTTCATTCCAATAGCGTAACATGGGGAAAAAGTTCTGATAGATTTCTGGATATTCAAACAATTGATCAATTTCATCTAATGCAAGGATAATTCCCCCAGAAACGTCTTTAAGTAAAACTTTTAATTTATGGGTTAATCGTAACATATTAAAGTCTTCTTTTGATCCCGTATCCGGTAGAGAAAGTTGTAATAGTATATAATCAAAAAAACTCTTTAAGAACTTATATTGATCAGCCATATTCTGCTTCTCAATCAAACTAAAGTTTAAGTAAACTGTTTTATATTGCTTCTCTTTCCCATGAGCAATGATTCGCTTTAAAAAAGAAGTTTTTCCCATCTTTTTAGGAGCTTTAATTCTAATCAAAGCTCCAGGCTCTTCTATTTCAATATAACAACTTGCTTCGCAATTACGGGGTTCATAAAAAGGAGAATTGAGAGGTTCATTTCCTTCAGGAAAACGAATTTCTTTGGTCAAACAGCCACATTTTTCTAATGCTTTTTTACCCACTAAGTTTGGTAGAAAATTCGCAAATAATTCTACCAAAATACACCGATAATCTGGCTCAATCTCTGGCGGATATCCAAACTTCTTAGAAATATTGGTTAAATGTTTTGTCGCTGTTGAACGATGGGTGGCTCCAATTTCCCAAGTAATATCTGCATCAGATAACCCCTGTAAAAATCCATGCAGCACTTGCTTTTGTTTTGGAGTCAATTCATTACGATAAATCGCTTCAAACGCCCCCTGATTCATGGTGCTTTTCTTCCTGAATAATTGGTGAGTCAACCTCCCTATTTTACTCACTTAACAAATTATTAACATGACAATGCCTACTTTACTGTTTTTGTCAATAAGCATTTGTTCTCAAAAAACTGTATAAAAAAAAACATTTTTATAAAACTTTACATTTTTTTCATATTTTGTTACACTGCTTGTGTGACAATGCTTACATTGAGCTTGTAATTCCTGATCCCAGGAAACGCAATTTTTAACAAATTTCAGACACAATTAGTAGGTGCGTAAGGAAGGATAACTATGGTTCAAGCAAAACCGTTGAACGATCAGGCTGTT
>JASJEA010000153.1 GCA_030064935.1 Crocosphaera sp.
GAATTAATTATGCCTAGTGCTGTTGGGCTGGGTATCGGTAGTTTTTTAGGTAATGATTTAGCTAAACGAGGAATTACTGCAGAAAATGCACTAGATAAACATCAAACTACCGCCAGAACTATTTTTTTTGTCATTGTGGCTATTGTAATTGGATTAATAATAATAGATCACTATAATTTAGCCCATTATATTCCTCAAATTGTTCCCCAGATTGCTTTTTTTTCTCTTTACTTACAAGCTTTTTGTGATGATTTTTTATTATGTTTGGGATTTTTTACTTTAGGGCTTTTACTCTTGTTGGAATTATCAGGATGGTCTTCTAAACAACGTCGTAATCAGTTATTACTTGGATTAACACTGATTAGTTTTTGTTTGTCTTGCATTTTTTATTGGTTTTCTCCTATAACTAATTATATCAAAAAATCAAAAATAAAAAATGAGGTTGTACTGCAAACAACTCGTGTCACGTGTTCGCCAGCAGCCATTGCAACCTTGGCACGAATTAGTGGGAAACACCCAAATATTACCGAGAAAGAAGTGGCAAAATTAACGAAGACTAATCGCTTAGGAACGACTACTTTAGCTGAAATTGCAGCCATGAAAAAATTGGGACTAAATCCTAAGTATCATTATAATTTGACTTTAAAAGAATTATTAAAACGTAATCAAATTGCTTTACTTCACGTTAGAGAAAGAGGAATCAGTAGACAATTTGCTCATTCAGTTGCTTTGTTAAAAATTGATAATCAAAATCAAGAATTGATTTTAGGGAATCCTTTATCTGGCATTCAAATCAAAGAATTTAAGAACCTTAAAGATTATTGGTTTGGTGAAGTTATTTTTGTTAATTAGTCACTAAAATTATTTAGAGGAATTATGATGATTGACTTAATTATACCAAGTGTTATTGGTTTAGGTTTGGGTGGATTTTTAGGGAATGATTTAGCAAAAAAAGGAATCACTGCGGAAAATGCTTTAGAAAAACATCAAAAAAAAGCCAGGATTGTTTTTATTAGTTTAGCAGGTCTTTTAACTTTATTAATTGTTATTGATCGTTCTAATATAGGTTATGCTTTACCTCAAATTTTCCCCCATATTATTTCTCTTTATTTACAAGCATTTTTTGACAATATTTTGTTAGGATTTAGCTTTTTTATCTTCGGTCTATTATTATTATTAGAACTTTCGGGATGGTCATCAATCCAAAGAAGAATTCAGCTATTACTTGGATTAGGGGTAATTGGTTTATGTCTTTCCCTATTATTGTATTGGTTTTCTCCTATTGCTAGTGATGTCGGAAAATTCAAAATAGTTGATGGAGTTGTTATACAATCAACCACAGTAACTTGTGCGCCTGCGGGTATTGCTACCTTAGCCAGATTGACTGGAAAACATCCAGAAATTAATGAAAAAGAAGTTGTTAAACTAACAAGAACTAATCGATTAGGAACCAATACTTTAGCAGAAATTGAAGCAATGGAAAAGTTAGGATTAAATCCAGAATATCATCATGATTTAAAGTTAGAAGAATTAATAAAGCGTGATCAATTCGCTTTACTTCATGTTAAACAACGTTGGTTAAGTCAACAGTTTCCCCACGCAGTTGTTTTAATGGACATTGACACAGAAAAAGAAGAATTAGTTATAGGAAATCCTCTTTTTGGAGTCGAAACTAAACCTTTCAGTGAACTAGAAGATTATTGGTTTGGTGAGGCTATTTTTGTTAGTTAATTTTCCCTGTTGTTTAGAGATGTTATCCCTTAACATCTCTGAGTATTTTTAAACTTAGATTCAGCCTATTGCTCTGAAAACTATAAATAACTATAATGAAAAGGCTGTTATTTCATTGAATACTGATAATGAATCAAGAATCGATTCTCACAGAAGTTATTTTAAGTCATAATCATCAATCTTTAGGAAAACTTAAATTAGATTGGAGTCCCAAAAAAGGCAGTGAGATAGAAATAGAAGGACAGATATATACCATCTTAGAATATCATCATCATTATCAATATCAAATAGGCGGATATCGGCTACAAAAAACCTCTCTCTATGTACAAGCAACCGTCAGTTATCATGATAGAAGTTTCGTTAATGGCCGTTGGATTTTAGGAGACATTAACTGTCGTTTTAATGCTAATTCGGAGATAGTTCGTTGTGCAGTTAATCCTCAAAATTCTTGTGAAAGTTGTCATTTCTTTGAACTCAAAAATAATTAATTCAAACTTTCTCCTACTTTTAAATGAGTTCCATTAACTAAATCCCAGCCTGACTGAGTACGTTTCCCAGAGCGTTGAATTTGTGCAAGTAATAATGAACCTTTTCCTGTTTGAATGATAGGGCCAAAATTTTTAACTAAACTCACAATCTCTCCTGATTTTTCAGGATTATCTTCCAAAGAATCCATTGCTTTATTTAGTCCTTCATTCTTTTCCTTCAACTCCCTGATATAATCCCTATTTAAAGGAATTGTTGCCATAACTTTTAATTTATCACCTCGAAATAAGGTAAAGCAATTAGGATAAAATCCTCTAATTTGATTATGAATTTCAATCGCTGATTTATTCCAATCAATAACAAAGTCATCTTTGTTAATTAAAGACGCATAGCTTGCCTCTTGATCGTTTTGGGGAAGAGAGTTTATCTCTTTTTTATCCAACTTTTGCAGCGTTTCAATTAATAAATATGCCCCTTGCGAGGCTAAATTTTCAGCAATTTCATAAGCATTATTGAATAAAGAAATATCCGTATAAGCCTTTAATAACATATCCCCTGTATCCAACCCTTCATCCATTAACATTGTGGTAATTCCTGTTTGGCGATCGCCGTTATAAAGACACCATTGAATAGGGGCAGCACCACGATATTGAGGTAGAAGAGAACCGTGAACATTAATACACCCCAGTTTAGGTATTTGTAATATTTCAGAAGATAAAATCTGTCCATAAGCCACTACAACAAAAGCATCAGCTTGCATATTTTTTAAAGCAGAAAGTGTCTTTTTCGCCTTTTTGATTTGCTTCGGTTGCCAAATAGGAATATTATAATTTAAAGCAACTTTTTTAACGGCGGAAGGGATTAATTGTTTTCCTCGTCCCCTTCTTTTATCCGGTTGTGTTACCACCCCCATGACATTAAAATTGGGATGATCTAATAATTTTTGTAAAGTAGGTACAGCAAATTGAGGGGTTCCGAAAAAAATAACTTGTATCATTTTTCTTTCAAGTAACTATTAACACCATTTTAAGATAATCTGAGACAGGGTAAACTGCGAAGTTTTGTCGAATTAATTAATCCTTGCTAAAATAAACTCAATTAAGTCGTTAAGCACAAAGTAAAACCATGACGCAAGCTTCTCTCGATCAGGCAATTGTTGCCCAAGACGTAGAAAAATGGTATGACAATAATTTTCATGTTTTACAAGGAGTAAGCCTGACGGTAAATCAAGGAGAAGTTGTCGTTATTATGGGTCCATCAGGATCAGGAAAATCAACATTTATTCGGACATTTAACGCATTAGAACCCTATCAAAAAGGAAGTATTATTATTGATGGCATTAAACTATCTCATGACCTAAAAAATATTGAAGCGATTAGACGAGAAGTAGGGATGGTATTTCAACAATTCAACTTATTTCCTCATTTAACCGTCCTAAATAATGTTACCTTAGCTCCCATTTGGGTAAGACATTGGAAAAAAGAAAAAGCCGAAGCCAAAGCCATGCAATTACTAGAAAAAGTAGGTATTTTGGAACAGGCAAATAAATATCCCGGTCAACTTTCAGGGGGACAACAGCAAAGAGTAGCCATTGCTCGCGCCTTAGCTATGGAACCGAAAATTATGTTATTTGACGAACCCACCTCAGCCCTTGATCCTGAGATGATTAAAGAGGTGTTAGATACTATGCGTGGTTTAGCAGATGGAGGTATGACAATGGTATGTGTCACCCATGAGGTAGGCTTTGCCAGAGAAGTCGCAGATCGAGTTGTCTTTATGGATGGGGGGAAAATTGTTGAAATTGCCACTCCTGAAACCTTTTTTAATGATCCTCAAGAAGAAAGAAGTCAGCAATTTTTATCGCAGATTTTGTAAACGGATAATGAGCGAATTGGGTGTAAAATAGGAGTATCATAGAACGTGATCTTAAAATGAACCTTTTAACTAATCTTTTTTCTCCCTCTAAAGAAAATAAAAAAACAGTTGAAAAAAAACAACCAATACGACTACCTCGAACAAAAAAAGATCGTAAAGGAATACATATAAAATCATCTGAAGAAATTACAATTATGCGTCAATCTTCCTTAATTGTCGCCACCGTTCTTAAGGAAATTGAAGAGATAGTTAAACCGGGAATGACCACAGGAGATTTAGATGATTATGCAGAACAAAGAATCAGAGAAATGGGAGGAGAACCCAGTTTTAAAGGTTACTATGGCTTTCCTGGCTCGATCTGTGCAAGTATTAATCATGAAGTTGTTCATGGTATTCCCAGTAATAAAAAAAGAATTCGTCGGGGGGATGTTTTAAAAGTTGATACAGGGGCTTATTATCAAGGGTTTCATGGAGATTCTTGTATCACCATTGCCGTCGATAAAGTCTCTCCCAAAACCGCTCATTTAATCCGTGTGGCCGAAGAAGCTTTATATGCAGGAATAAGTCAAGTTAAAGCGGGTAACTATTTATTAGATATAGCAGGGGCGATCGAAGATGTGGTGAAGAAATCTGATTATTCTGTAGTAGAAGATTATATCGGTCATGGAGTCGGAAAAAACTTACACGAAGACCCCCCTGTGTTTAACTATCGTACTACAGAAGTTCCCAAAATAAAGTTAAAAGCAGGAATGACTTTAGCCATTGAACCCATTGTTAATCAAGGGTCAAAATTGACTCGAACCCTACGCGATCGCTGGACAGTCGTAACCGTAGATAATGCTTTATCAGCACAATTTGAACATACCGTATTAGTCACTGAAACAGGCTACGAAATTTTAACCGATAGAAGTACCTTGAGTTAAGACAGAAGGGATTTAGAATTTAGAATTGATCAACAGATCAATTCTCCATTCTCCATTCTCCATTCCCAATTCTCCATTCTCCATTCTCCATTCCCAATTCTCCATTCTCCATTCCCAATTCTCCATTCTCCATTCCCAATTCTCCTCTAGACGTAGTTGTAGCAAGGGATTTATGATCAGAAGATGTATCTTTCTGTCCGACAGAATAAGTAAAACGATAAGGAAAAAATTATGAGCGAACGAGAATTTGATTATGATTTAGTGATTATCGGTGCAGGAGTCGGAGGCCATGGCGCAGCACTACACGCCGTCAAATGTGGACTCAAAACCGCTATCATCGAAGCTAAAGATATGGGAGGAACCTGTGTTAATCGGGGTTGTATCCCTTCAAAAGCTTTATTAGCAGCATCTGGAAAGGTAAGAGAATTAGGAGATGCTCAACATCTCTTTAATCTAGGAATTCATATTGATGGGGTGGATTTCCAACGACAAGCAATCGCAGATCATGCCGCAAATTTAGTCAATAAAATACGAGGGGATCTTACTAATAGTTTAAAACGCCTCAAAGTGGATACCATCCACGGTTGGGGAAAAGTCCTCGATACCCAAAAAGTCAGTGTCTTAGGAGATGATGGAGAAAGAGTTATTAGTGCCAGAGACATTATGTTATGTCCAGGCTCAGTGCCTTTTGTTCCCCGTGGCATCGAAATTGACCATAAAACCGTTTTCACCAGCGACGAAGCGGTAAAACTAGAAACCTTACCCCAATGGATTGCTATTATTGGCAGTGGTTATATCGGCCTCGAATTTTCGGATATTTATACCGCATTGGGGTGTGAAGTCACCATGATCGAAGCTTTAGACACCTTAATGCCAGGATTTGATCCCGAAATTTCCAAATTGGCAGAAAGAGTGTTAATTAAGTCCCGCGATATTGAAACCTACTCCGGGGTTTTCGCCACCAAAATAACTCCAGGGGAACCGGTTAATATCGAATTAACAGACGCTCAAACCAAAGAAGTCATAGACACCTTAGAAGTGGATGCCTGTCTAGTTGCCACGGGAAGGGTTCCTGCTACGAAAAACTTGGGTTTAGAAAACATTGGTGTGGAAACTAATCGAGGCTTTATCCCCGTCAACGACAAAATGGAAGTTTTGCGCGACGGGGAACCCGTTCCTCATCTCTGGGCTGTGGGAGATGCCAACGGGAAAATGATGTTGGCACACGCAGCATCTGGACAAGGGGTGATTGCTGTAGAGAATATGTGTGGCCGAGAGAAAACCATCGACTATCGTAGTATCCCTGCTGCTGCCTTTACTCACCCCGAAATCAGTTATGTAGGGCTTAGTGAACCCGCAGCCCTTGAATTAGGGGAACGAGAAGGGTTTGAGGTATCAAGCGTTAAAACTTACTTTAAGGGTAATTCCAAAGCCCTTGCTGAAGGGGAAACCGATGGTTTTGCTAAGGTCATCTATCGTAAAGATACGGGGGAATTGTTAGGAGTCCATATCATGGGTATTCATGCCTCTGACTTGATCCAAGAAGCCGCCAATGCGATCGCTCAACGTCAAAGCGTACAGCATTTATCGTTTAATGTACATACTCATCCCACTCTTTCGGAAGTGTTGGATGAAGCCTTTAAACGCGCTGAAGCAACTATCTAAAAGTTGATTTTATAGGGGTCAATGGATGTTGATCCCTGCTTTTTGTCAAGTTTAATTTACAAATATTTATACATAGGAACTATGTATTAGCTATTGTTTAAATGATGCTCAAAGCATTAATTTAGACATTTATAAAACTGAAGCTCTCTATTGATGAGGGTTTGAGAAGTTTAATGGTTATTTTTTTATATAGACAGACCATCTTACCTTAAGATAGCACATTTAGAAATTTTACATAACTTCAAGGTTTGATATTTGGGCAAATTTTGGCAAAATTGGGAAAAAGCATTTTTTTGTAACTAGATATTAAGGGGCAAAAAACATTAAAATAATTGATTATTTTTTTACCTAGGAATAAGTTTGGGTGATGTTTTAGTACATTACTGTAAGGTGGGCAATGCCCACCCTACAAGGTTTTGCAACTTTATAAACGTCCTAATCATAATCCGTAGTGCTATAGTTAAGGAGTTCAATAAGAATGCTTAAAACCCCTGCTAAATTATATGATATAGACTTCCGAAGAAATAGCAAAGTAAGGTGGGCAATGCCCACCCTACAAGGTTTTGCAATTGTATAAACGTCCTAACCATAATGCGTAGTGTTATAGTTAAGGAGTTCAATAAGAATGCTTAAAAACCTCGCTAAATTATATGATATAGACTTCCGAAGAAACAGCAAAACTAATTAAACAAAGACAGTTTGAAGAGGTTGATTGGAACGCTGTAATTGAGGAAATCGAAAGTTTAGGTAAATCAGATAAAAGAGAATTAAAAAGTAGATTAGCTGTTTTAATTCAACACTTATTAAAATGGCAATATCAACAACATTTACGAAGTTGTTTCTGGAAAAATACCATTGACGAACAAAGAAACAGTATTAGTGATTTACTGAGTGATAGTCCCAGTTTAAACGCTTATATAACTGAAATAATAGATCAATCTTACCGTAGAGGAAAAAAAGCAGCAATTAATGAAACTGGTTTATCTCCTAATCATTTTCCTAAAGACTGTTCTTATACAATAGGGCAAATACTAGACAGTAACTTTTTCCCTTAATATCTCATATTTTTCTAGTTTTCGCCTAAACTACATTGCTAAACTTGCATAAACTAAACCTAAAATGAATAATCCAGAATTACATCAAAAAATTGTTAAGCAGTTAGAACAATTATCTAATGAAAAACTTATTTTAGTCAGTGATTTTATTGATTCTATCAAACAAGATCAATCTCTGGTTCAAAAACAATTTCCTGTTAATCCTTTAACAAACATGAAACCTTATGCTTATGTAGCTGATCCGAGTGAACCTGCTATTTCCCCTAATGATTGGGAAATCAATGAAGAGTTTGAGAAGGATGATTAGTGATCATTCTAGATACTCATATTTGGGTTTGGTAGAATCATCATGATTCAAGACTAACAAATCATTATCAAGACATAATTAATCAGCAAAGATCGCAAGGTTTAGGAATTTGTTCTATTAGTTTAATTGAAATTAGCAGACTGGTTAACAAAAAAGATTAATCCTTCCCTGTTCAATTCAAGAATGGTTTAAAATTGCTTTAGGACAAGAAGGTGTACAGCTTTTGTCTATTAATCCTGAAATTTCTATTAATGCTTATAGACTTCCAGGGGATTTTCATAAAGCTCCAGCCGATAGACTTATTGTAGCAACAGCAAGAACTTATGATGTCTCTTTACTAACTGTAGATAAGAAAATACTTGCTTATCCTTATGTGAAAAAAATTGAGAGTTAATTATGACAGAAGAAGAATTATTACAGGTTATTGAACAAGCAGCAAAAGATAAAAGAAAATTCTTAAATATTTGGTTTCAAGAATTAACGTCTTTACCTGCTGAAATTGGTAAACTGACTAATCTCACCTCACTTTATCTGAGCAATAATCAACTAACAGACTTACCTCCTGAAATTAGTAAACTGACTAATCTCACCTCACTTTATCTGAGCAATAATCAACTAACAGACTTACCTATTGAAATTAGTAAACTGACTAATCTCACCTCACTTAATCTGAGCAATAATCAACTAAAAGACTTACCTATTGAAATTGGTAAACTGACTAATCTCACCTCACTTAATCTGAGCAATAATCAACTAAAAGACTTACCTATTGAAATTAGTAATCTCACTAATTTAAAATCACTTAATCTGAGCAATAACAAACTAACAGATTTACCTCCTGAAATTGGTAAACTGACTAATCTCACCTCACTTAATCTGAGCAATAATCAACTAAAAGACTTACCTATTGAAATTGGTAAACT
>JASJEA010000154.1 GCA_030064935.1 Crocosphaera sp.
TATCGTGGGACACACGAAAACAGGCTTCTGTAATGGGGCGAAAGTCTGAGGAGAGAACCACCTCTGGGTTAAATTTCGCAAGGAATCTAATTTAAGTGGACTCGTTGAGCCAGAAATTCTAATCAGTGATGATGGAAGAATCCACTCGTCTTCAGCGAGTGGAGTATGTCAAAAGGTTACTTTGATCAACGAAGCAGAAGGAATTAACGCTACCATCGAAGTGCCCGAAGACGAGTACATCCTTGACGTGGCAGAAGAACAAGGAGTTGAAATACCTTATTCTTGTCGTGCCGGTGCTTGTTCAACTTGTGCTGGTAAAGTCGTTAGTGGCGAGATTGATCAAAGCGAGCAATCCTTCTTGGATGATGATCAAATGGAACAGGGGTTTGTTCTCACTTGTATTGCTTACCCGAAGTCCGATTGTACCATCGAAACTCACCAAGAAGAAAATCTGTATTAAATCCAGCCATTACATTTGAATAGCTGGATTTCTGAAGGAATTATTGCAGGGGCAGAAGTTGAGAGTCCCTGCTTTACTCTCTAGATTATAGGGAATTTTCTGGATTCAGGTAAGCCAAAGCAATCTGTTGTAATGTTTGATAGTGTAACTTACCTTGTTGATTACGTGGTAATTGATTCACTTTAATCCAATGTTTCGGTTGTTTAATAGAACTTAGTCGCTGTTTAATCATATTACTAATTACATCAATTTCTATTGTCTTATCTTGGGGAACATAGATTGCTGTTACCACTTCTCCCCATTTCTCATCAGCTACTCCAATAACAGAAATATCCTTAACTAAATTGGTTTCCAAAATAACATTTTCAACTTCTTTGGGAAAAACATTTTCTCCCCCTGTAATTATTTTTTGACTGTTTCTGCCAATAACATATAAATATTGATCATCATCAAAATAGCCTAAATCATCGGTGATAAATTCTTTCTTTTGTTGATAGTTAGGATAATAACCAAAGAATAAGGATTTTGCTTTAATTTTAATGATTTTTTCCTTCGTAAAACTAATATTAGCATGGGGTAATACTTGTCCCGTACTATTCATCTTCTGTAAGAAATCTTCAGGTTTTAAGGTAACAACTTGAGAGGCAGTTTCTGTCATTCCATAGGTAGGAGAGAGATTCAAATTATAATTGCTTGCCTTCTCTAATAAACTATTCCAGGCAGGTGCGCCCCCTAACAAAATAGTTTTGAATTGAATCAAAAAATCTGGATCTACAGTTAGCAAAAATTGCAATTGAGTAGGAACTAAAGAGATAAAAAAATCTTCAAAATTAAAGGAATTCATTATTCCTTTTTTTAAGTCACTATAAGAATATATAATAATTTTACCTTGAGTTAAAAAAGAGCGTATAAACTGCATTAATCCACTTACATGATGTAAAGGTAATACACAGAAGGAGTTTACTTTATTAACCTTAAAAAATTCAGAAAAACCTTGAACGGATGCGGATAAAGTTTCCCAAGTGTGGATAGCAAATTTAATTTTTCCAGATGTGCCTCCTGTGGGGATCATAATCAAATTTTTATCAGGTAATTGCCATTGACTATCATAATTTTTTGCTGAATAATTAATACCTAATATTAAGTGAGGTTGTGTTAATTCTAAAACCTCTTTCCATTCTTTTTTTTGCCATTTTTCATGGCCTAAGAAAATATGGGAATCAGTAATAACTCCAGCCAAAAATCTTGCTAAAAATTCTTGATACTGATTACTTTTGGGAACCAATATAATTCTAGGATTATTGTTTATATGTTTGAGTTTTGAAAATTGATCAACATATTTTTTGGTTAAATCATAAAAAGAGTATGATTCATGATCGGTAATCCATTTTTCTTTTAATCTTATTTCTAATTGCGTTAAAATCTGATTATTGTTCATTTTGATGATGATTATTGATGTTTTCTTCTAACCAGCTAATATCAATATAATCAATTTTTGCATAAGGTTCAAAGGCATTTAAAATTCTTTTGCCATAACTTCGATAGTTAACTCGATTATCCAATAAGGCAACGATTCCCTGACTCTCTCTTAATGGCATTACGGCTCTTTGTATTTCCTTTAAAGCGGTTGGTAAAAGATAAAAATGGAACCAATCTTTATGTTGTTTTTTATAATAATTAACTTGTGCCGCAACTAAAGGATTTTCTAGGGATGGAATCGGTAAAGTAGCAATAATAAATAATTTAGGAATGGGCAATCTTTCTTGATGATCATGCCAAAATTTCCAGCCACTAATGAGAATGCTATTATTATCAACATCTATTGTTTCTACTTTAACTTGTGAGCCAAATTCTGAGGCTAAAAAGGTTGCAACTTGAGCTTTAGATGGAACATCATCAACAATAATAATAATTGGTTTTAGGTGTTTATGTCCTCCAAAAACAAGCTTTTTAACCTCTTCTATTAACATAGGTTGAAACTCTGGTGTATTGGGCATAGGCAAACGATCACGAATGTATAATTTGATTAATTCATTATGACGATGAGGAGTGAATTTTAAACATAAAATATCTTCAGTTAATCCAATACTTTTACGATAGATAGGAGCCAATTTTTGACTATCGAGAAATCCCCCCATTAAAACAACAGTAGAAATTTGTAAACAAGGGGATAAAATTGAAGAAATATCTAGGGGAGTTAGATGAATGAGAAAAGTATTATGCTCACGATTAATAGATGCCCAAAGTAATTGATTATTTTGATTAAGATGTTGTCCAAACTCTTTGAGTAAACTATGATCAGGAAGGGTTGTACAAAGATGAGATAAACTGTCCTTATATTCTGTTTCTAATAAACAACAATCATAAGGATTATGGGGATGACTCAAAATCGATTTTTCTAATAATAACTTAACTTCTTGGATTAAGTTACCATAGTCAGGATATTGAGATTGAAACTGTTGCCAATGTTCGGGATAAATTGTAATGGTTAAATAATCTTTTGTCCACTCGCTCAAATAATCAGCCTGATCAATTAATGTTAAAATATTCTCAGGAAAATAACCTTTGTTATCTAAACGATCCTCTAACCAAGTCTCAGGAGAAACCATTAATAAGCCATCAAATGTATCAAAATCTACCTCAGATTGATTATCTAAAATGACTTTATCTGTTTCTAACCATTGTTGAAGCTGGGGAATTTCTTGGTGTAATAAACGTTTTTGAATAGCTAAAGGAGCAACTAATAAAATGGGGCGATCGCTTAATAAACAGGGTGTTAAATAACTTAGTCCATAACGAGCAATGGTACTTCCTGTTTGAATAATAGCTGAGCGATCTAAACGTAAAGCACGGGACACTAAACGAGCCATTGTTAAATGGTGATCCCATAAAGGTTGCCCCCTTTGTCGTAAAAAGTCTTTTAAGAAAATATGAACTTCTGCTTCTAATAATTGGTTAGACATAAATACAATTACAATAATGATTAATCATCAATAATTTATTTGTTGATATAACCATTCTTTAACGGCTTTTATAAAAATTTTACGTCCTTGTTGACGGTACCTTTGAATTAGTAAAGGAATTTTTGTAATATTAAAATTAGGAAAGATCGAACTTACTTCTTTTTGAAGATAACTATCCCCTTCTAACTGATAAATTTTCAACTCTCCAGAATCATAACACCAAATTTCAGGTACTTCTAATCTAGCATAAATCGGGAAGCGATTAATCGATTTACTACTAAGATCAATTTCTAAGGCCAAATCAGGTGGTGGATCATGATTCAAGTCAAAAACCAACTTTCCCCTAATTAATGGTTCATTTTGGAAATAAAAACAATTATCTGGTTCTATTCCTGCTTTTTTAATCTCTCTTTTCCAAGTTGTTGATCCTAAACATTCAAAGTCTAAATCTAACATCTCAGCCGCTTCTTTAATAGTATCACTGATTCGTTCTTTTAAATATTCATGTTCAGGCAAAGGACTCATTATCTCTAATCTTCCCTCATCATAAGTAATACTAGCTGAACGACTATCGCCTAAATTTTCTAACAAATTTTCAAACTGTTGCCAGGCAATATTATAGAGAACAATACTATCTATTTTTTTTGTTTGAGTTAATAGCATACTTTTATGTCATCATAAACAGCAACATCGGCTTCTAGCCTCTACAAGCAGGATGCTTATTATAATATATTCAAAACTCAAATGAAGGGATATTTTCTCAAACATCCCTGGATAATCATTACAATTTAGCTCCTTCTAACATTAATTTAGAACCTTTAACATCATCAGGAATGGTAATAGGATAATCCCCTGTAAAACAAGCCGAACAAAAACTATTGGGATCTTCTCCTGTCACCTCTAGCATTCCTTTCCAAGTTAAATAGGCTAAAGAGTCAACCCCAATCTGTTCGCAAATATCAGCAACCGATTGAGTTGCAGCAATTAATTGACTTTGATTATCTGTATCAATGCCATAAAAACAAGGATGAGTAACAGGAGGAGATGAGATCCTCATATGTACTTCTTTGGCCCCAGCATCTCGCAACGCTTTGACAATTTTACGGCTAGTTGTTCCCCTAACAATGGAATCATCTACCATAATCACCCGTTTCCCGTTTAAAACGTCCTTAAGAGGGTTTAACTTCATTTTGATACCCGACTCTCTCATGTGTTGCGTCGGTTGAATAAAGGTTCGTCCCACATAACGATTTTTAATTAATCCTTCCCCGTATGGAATACCCGACACTTGAGAAAAACCGATGGCTGCGGGAATACCAGAGTCAGGAACCCCCATCACTAAATCCGCCTTCACACAAGATTCTTTAGCTAGTTGCTGCCCTAAGCGAACCCGATAACTGTACAATGTTTCATGGTGCATTAGACTATCAGGGCGGGCAAAATAGATCATCTCAAATATACAGAGTTTTCGTTGCTGTTGTTTCGCCCAATGGAAGGAAGATAACCCTTCTTCGGTTATCCAAACCAGTTCCCCTGGTTCCACATCCCTTAAATAATCAGCCCCAATGATATCTAAGGCACAAGTTTCGGAGGCCAAAACATAACGCAAGGGATGATTATCTAGGGTTCCAATCACTAAAGGACGTACCCCATTGGGATCTCTTGCCCCCATGAGGCCTTGAGGGGTTCCAATGACTAAACTATAAGCCCCCGAACACATTTGAAAGGCATTGATGGCAGCTTCTAACCAGTCTTTTCCTTGCTCTACTTCTTGGGCGATCGCCACTGCAATCATCTCAGAATCAGTGCTGGTGTTGAAATCACACCCTTTTTCTTCTAGGATTCGACGCAATTCTAAAGTATTGACAAGATTCCCATTATGTGCTAGAGCCAAAAATCCGAGACGAGTCTCTAAAATAGCTGGTTGGGCATTGGCAAGATGGCTGGAGCCAGTGGTAGAATAGCGAGTATGACCCACTGCGATGTTGCCTGTCAAAGTTTGCAAAGTGTCTTGTTTAAAAACCTGGGATACCAAGCCCATGTCTTTGTGGATATGAAGAATATCGTCTTCTAGGGTAGCAATTCCAGCCGATTCTTGGCCACGATGTTGTAGGGCATATAATCCAAAATAAGCCAGTTTAGCGACTTCTTTTTCCGGGGCTAACACCCCAAACACCCCACAAGCTTCTTCCGGTTTATCTAGGGGATAATCGTAACTCTCAAAATACGCATTCAATGAGGGATCAAGGGAAGTGGTTTTTTTTTGGGCAGTCATGTTAGGGATGAACTCCTGAAAGCGGGATTAAGGAGGATTTTTAGGGATAATAAAGAATTCTTAACAAATCTTTAATTTAATCTTATCAAGGATTGACAGATTTGGGGGCTAAAGAAACATTTAATTATTTTGGCTATCACCTTTCCATTGAAACTATTTTGCTTAGATCGTAACAAATATTTTTAATCTTAATTTTAGTACAAAAATATCTAAAATACTCAAATTGTGCAAGAAATTCGTTGATTAATATTAATTTTTTAAAAAACTTACTATTTTAATAGAGTAATGAAAAAGGTAAAAAATAATTTTTAATGTCAAGGAAAATGAAAGATTATTAATATTTAATTAACCACGATTTAATTGAGATAATTAAAATTCAACATACTGTAAAAAATGATATTTTTAAAAAGCTTCCGAAGATAAAATTCCAGTTTCAATCGCAGTTTTAACTAAGCAGGTAGCATTAAATTTTCCCGCTTTTACTGCTAAAATTAACCCTAGATGGCTAGAAATTCCTTGTTCTCTAAAAGCCCCTTTCGTGCATTATTGACTAAGTTAATCGGTGAAATAATAGAAGCATTGATGGGTTCAATTTTAGACTGAACTGCTGTAACATCACTGGCATTAATAGGACTAAAAAAACTACCAAGAGGTCATTCTACATTCTGCATTCTGATTGACGTGACTCCATGAATTTACTTTGTTAATTTTTAGTATGGGAGAGTGAGCTTAAGGCTTAATGACTTAATTTTGAGTATTCACTAAATGTTTATGAAGTTATCTGAGACTCAGATTAGATAACTTAGAGTACCAGGATCAAGAAAAACACCACTGGTTAAATTAGTCCAGTCTAGTTTATAGTGTCTGAGAATGTTAAAGTTAAATTTGCTATGGTGCTTTCTCGTAAGGATCAAAAAAAACCAGCACAAGTGGCTAAATATGTCCCTAAACTCTCAGAAGCCAAAAGAGTCGAAATAGAGCAGAAAAAAAACGTTATGCTCTTAGTTGAGAACTTGATGGAAAGAGAGGAAGCCACCTTTAAGATGATTATTGATTGTCTTTATGATGTTGGCTCAGTCAATTTGATTAATAAAAAATTCCGTGTGCGCCCTCTTAATCGAATCATGAAACTTATTGCTAGGCTATCTAAACCTAGTTTTAAGGCGATCGCTTTCTATTGGGTTAAGAAAAATACCCCTGAGTTGATCACTGACTGGTTACTGGGTAAAGTGAAATTTTAACCCTGAAACTTCACAATAAAGCTCGGAAATTTCGTTGATACGCTTGATTATCTAAGCCATCTCCTTGATAGGGGATACTTGAATTAACCGCTTGAGTTAAGGCTTCAACCCGTTGTGATGTAGCGGGGTGTGTACTCAGGAAGGCTGGCGGTGATCCTCCTTTTCGTGTGAGTTTTTTCATGAAGGTAATCATACCAATAGGCGCATAACCGGCTTGCTTTAAATTCATTAAACCCACTTGATCTGCTTCTAGTTCCGCTTCTCGACTGTGAGGAAGGTTGACGGCTAATTGTACTCCAATGTTAACGATATTATTTTCACTTAATCCGGCGGCTGACATTAACCCTTGAGAAATAGCCACATTTCTCATTTGTTTAATGGAATGACGTTCGCTAATATGGGCAATTTCATGACCAATAACACTGGCTAATTCTGCTTCGTTTTCAGCCGCAGCAATTAGTCCTGTATTAAGATAAACAAATCCTCCCATTGTGGCAAAGGCATTGATAGAATTATCTTGAATGACTTGGAATGTAAAAGGAATATTGGGACGACTACTATTTTGTGCCATTCGTTGCCCAATGTTATTGATTCTTTGAGATAAAGCCGAATTTCGAGAAAGACGAAATCTTCTACTACCTAATAATTCTTGGTTAATTCGCTGTCCATATTGAACTTCTTGCCTATCAGATAAAGTGGATAATTGAATTACCTGAACCCCTTGAAATATAAAGTTTAACCAGGATTGACTATAACTGGGTTGGGGAGAAATAATAATAAGACTACAACTGGTAATTATGGCCAGTAACCCATAAATTAAACGACGATAAACAGTGCGAGGAAAATTCATCATAATCTATTCATTCAACACAAAAACTTTTCAAACAACCAATTATTGTTTATCAAGTTATTTTTATTATAACCATTTTTTTCTTTTTGAAACCCTTTATTTGTTACAGATAATTAATTGTCTCTTAGTTTCTATTTATTTCTATTTATTTCCATTTATTTCTATTTGGCAGTGAATAAATAAAATAAATTCGCTTAAAAAAGTTATTATTCATATTTATTTTGTATAAATTTTTCGAGCATTGTTAGATCAGGGAGTGCTGTTTGCGCCCCTGGTTTTGTTGTTGTTAATGCCCCAACAATTGTTCCCCATTGTAATGCTTCTTTGATAGATAAACCTCTATCTAAAGCAGCAGCTATTCCGCCATTAAATCCATCTCCGGCCCCTACTGTATCAACGGCATCAACTTGTAAAGGAGGAATAAAATTTTGTTCATTTTGGGTCGCAAAAAATGCTCCTTTTTCTCCTAATTTAATAATAAGATTGGCGACACCTTTATTAAGTAAAATATAAGCAGCTTCCTTGATTTTTTCTGCATTAGATAACGGAAAACCTACCAATTTCTCAGTTTCGGTTTGATTGGGAGTAATAATATCAACTAAAGAATATAAATGATCGGGAAATTTATCAGGCATGGGCGCAGGATCTAAGATAACCGTTACTCCTAACTTTTTAGCCTCTTTTGCGGCCATTTCAACTGCTTTTAAAGGAATTTCTAGCTGTAACAATAAAACCTTGGTTTGCGGTAAAATCTCTACCAATCGAGTGACATCAACCTCATTGATATTATGATTAGCTCCAGGAATGACAATAATCGTATTTTCTCCTGATTTTTCTACACTAATCATAGCAACTCCTGATGAGATAGTTTGATCAATCAAAACCCCTTCAGTATTGATATTAAACTGTTGTAATGTTTGTAATAATTCTAAACCCAAATTATCACCGCCAACCCGCCCCACAATATAGGTAACAGTCTTTAATTTAGCCGCAGCTACTGCTTGATTGGCTCCCTTTCCTCCTGGTAAAGTAATAAATTGACTACCCATAACCGTTTCACCGAGTTGTGGTAAAGAGGCGGTTTGAGCAATTAAATCCATATTAATGCTACCAAAAACAACAATAGTCATAAGAATTTAGAATTCAGAATTTAGAATTTAGAATTTAGAAT
>JASJEA010000155.1 GCA_030064935.1 Crocosphaera sp.
ACTCTCATGAGGTACACTGATATCTTCTTCCCAAACTCCAAACTCCAAACTCCCAAAGATAAAAAATTTTGTATCTCAAAAGTATCGGAAATGCTATAGCTAGTTTAGAGAGGGAACAGGGAAATAGAAAAAGGATTTATTTTGACTTTAAATGGTTGAGAATTGATTTCCTTTCTTTTGTTGTTTAGTTTTCTCGTAGTTATTAGAGACAACTTACCAAAATTCAGAAGTCTCAAAACCTCATTGTCTCATTGAAAAAACCATAACTGCAAACACCTAACTTACGTTTCCAGGCTTTAAAAAACAAGAAGTTTGTGCTATAATGTTGGCGACTCAAATTTAAGAGGATGTTGGCAGACAATTTACTTTTCTTGGTATAAGGGTAAACTGACAAAAAACGAGGTTCCTTTGCCTAGTTGACTGGTAAACCAAATTTTTCCTCCATGTTCTTCAATAATTTGTTTAGAAATTGATAATCCTAATCCTGTTCCTTGCGGTTTATCAGTTAAGATATTACCTACTTGTTGGAACGGTTCAAAGACCTTACTATAATCATCTTCTGCGATTCCGATGCCAGTGTCGGTGACAGAAATCAATAGGTTATTGTGATCCACTTCAGCACGACAAATAATGGTTCCTTCTTGGGTAAATTTAAAGCTATTAGAAATTAAATTGACAAAAACCTGAATTAAGCGATCTTCATCCCCTAAAATCGTGGGCAAATCCTCTGGAAAAGCTTCGATCAATTCTATGGGGGAAGACTCAAAGAAAGGTGCAGTTGCCGCAATCGCCCAAGACAAAACTAGATTTGCTTTAATGGGCAGTAAATTCAAGGTGGTTTTTCCTGATTTAATTTTAGTCATATCCAAAAAGTCATTGACTAATTTGCCCAATCTTTCTGCTTCAGAAACCACAATATCTAAGTTGAGTTTAATGCGAGCGAGGGTTTTTTCTATTTTAGGATCACTATTTTCGATCCGAGGAAAAACAACCTCATAAAGTCTATCTCGAATCAAAGATGAAAAGCCCACAATTGAAGTCAAGGGGGTTCTGATCTCGTGGGAAACCATCGATAAGAAATTGCTTTTTATTTTGTCCATTTCTCGTTCTTTGGTAATATCTCGGATTAAAATTACCACCCCAAGACATTTTGTTCCCAAGTCCTCTTGATCGGTAATAATGCTACTGGCTAATGCTTGGCCAATGCACCCTTGTATAAGGTTGATTTCTGCTGTCACTACTGTTTGTTGCTCTAAGTTCTTCTCTTGTAACAAAGGGGATAAGGCCTCAGGAAATATTTCTAAAACTTGTTTGCCTAACAGGGATGTTTCAAGACCAAACATAGATAATAGCATGGGGTTGTGGCGGGTTATTCTGCCATAGATGTCCACCACCAGCAACCCATCCCCCAAATTATCCACAATGGCGTTGAGATCAGCCAAGGTGGTTTGTAACTTTTGGGATTGCTCTTGAGTTTGAATGAGCAATCGACTTTGATAAATCGCTACTCCTAACTGGTTAGCAACTTGTTTGAGGATATCAATCTCTCGTTTATGCCAATAACGGGGACTTTGATTGTCATACACCCCTAAAATGCCCCAAAGTTTTTCTCCGACAAATACGGGAACGGTAATAAAGGCTTTAACCTGAAATTGTTCTAAAATCTCTTGATGACAAGGGGTTAACTCCGCCGTGGTAAGATCACTAATGGTAAAAATTTCCTGATTTCTGTAGCGTCCCCCTTGAGTTTCTTGGAGATAAGTATCGTCCCAAATCGGCTTTTCTGAAAATGCACCAGTGAGGGGTTTCCATTCTTTGCCCACCGACTCGTGTAAAAACTCTCCTCCCCAGTTTTCTCTGAAACGATACACCACCACGCGATCGCTATTTAAGATGTCTCTCAATTCCTCGGTGGTGGAGGCAAAAATAGACTCTAACTTTAAGCTTTGACGGATGCGCTCAATAACCCGTGCTAATGCCTTTTCTTGTGCCGCTACTTCTGCTAAATGCTTCTTTTGTACTTGAACTTGTTTTAAGGTTCGCTCAAGCACACGCTCCCGTTGCTGAGTTTCTTTGAGTAATGCAGCTTGTTGTATGCCCACACTTAACTGAGTGGCTATTTTGGTCACAAACTCTTTTTCTAAAGACTTCCATTGACGGGGTGATGAACATTGATGGATGCAGAGTAATCCCCAAAGTTCCTCTTTTATCAGCAACGGGGCAACCATATTGGCCCTGACTTGGAAGCGTTCTAAAATTCGCCGATGACAGTCGAGTAAGGTAGTTTTGGCAAGATCGTTAATGGTAAAAATATGACCTTGTTGATAATAAAGTCCTCTATGCTCCGCAAAACAATGGTCTTCGACTGTTTCGTGTAAGGCTGAACGATACCCAGAAGCCACATCTTCTGAGATTAATTCTGCTAAGGCAAAACTAGAGTCAGGATCAAACCTAAAAATGGCCACTCGATCTGCATTGAGGAGATGACGCACTTCTGTGACTGCGGTTTGGAAAATGGTCTCTAAATCTAGGGTACGACGAATTTTCTCGATAACTTCTGACAAGGCTCGTTCTTGTTGCACGAGTATGGTTTGTTTTTCACTATTAGCTTTTATTTGTTCAATATAAAAGCTATGTTGCAGGGCAATACTAATCTGACGGGCAACTCGCTGTAATAATTGAATTTCATCGTTTTGCCATAGTCTCGGGCGACTATGTTCAAAGGCTGCTAAGAGTCCCCAAAGACGATTTTCTTGAAATAAAGGAACAATGGCTAAGGATCTCACCCCCAAGCTTTCTAGCATTCGATGATGACAGTGAGAAAACCGTTCATCATGTTGGATATCATTAACTATACAAGGTTGATTTTCCTGAAATCGTCCCCCTTGGGTTTGTTGTAAATAGTCATCATCCCAAATGCGCCCCACTAAGGAGACGAAGTTATCAGGATCGGATTCAAAAATAAAGCTTCCCCCATAATGCTTATCAAAGCTATAAATGGCGATATGTTCCACTTTGAGAAGTTTTTTGACTTCTGTGGCTGCTGTTTGGAAAATAATATCTAAATCCAAGGTTTGACGAATTCTATCGATCACTACTGCCAGCGATCGCTCTTTTTGATTAATCTTTAGTAAGGTATCGGTTTGCTGTTTTAAAGCAGTTTCTAGCGCGGTTTGTAGTTGTTGTTCGTGTTCTTGGGTTTTGGCCAATAAGTCCCCTTGTTGTAGGGCAATACCTAGGTTAATGCCTACTTGGAGCATAAAATTAATTTCCGTTGCTTGCCAACAACGGGGGCGACTATTTTCATAGGCGGCTAATAGCCCCCACAGGGTTTTATTTTTATAGATAGCAACTATGATATAAGCTTTGGCTTGGTATCTTTCTAGCAGTTGTATATAACAGGGGGAAAATCCTGCTTGGTAGATGTCCTCACATACCCTAAATAAGTCTTGGGGATTAAAAATTTCAGCTTGGGTTTCTTGTAAGTAGGTGTCGCTTAATTCTAGACTACTTAAAAGGTTAACTGTGCAATCTTTGATATTCTGATTATTTTCTCTATCTTGGGGCTCTTGTTTTACCAGTAATCGCCAACCTTCTGCCACTGACTCGGCGATAAATTCTCCACTATAATCTTCGTTAAAGCGATAAATGGCCACTCGCTCGGTTTTTAAGAGGTTTCTTGCTTCTTCTGTGGCTGTTGTGAGAATGGTTGTGGTATTGAGCGATCGCCGAATTTTGTCAATAATCTTAGCAATGGTTGTTTGTTGATTAATGGCCTTATCTACGGCTTGTTCAAGGATTTGTTGATGACGCTCTTCTTTTTGATACATTTGGTAATAGTCTATGGCGATACTGAGATGGGAGGCAACTTGTTGCAAAAACTCTCTTTGTACTTGTTCCCAAGGCATTTCTTCTGATTCGTGATCTATGATCAGTTTTCCCCAAGGTTTTTTTTGAGAATTAATGGTAATGCTAATCCTATTTTTTGGGCTATCTTCCTGCTCAAATGTCTTGGCCAAGGAGTCTTCAATCTGGTAATAATAGGGCCATGCTGCCGTATCTATGCCAATTTCCCCTTCAAAATCATAGATCACGACTCTTTCTAAGTTAAGCAATCTTTTCACTTCTGTAGCGCAGAATTGACAAATCTCTTCTAGGGCTACAACTTCGGCCGTTTTATTGATTATTTCTATCAAACATTCTTGTTGAGCAATCAATTGATCATGGAGTTGGGAGAACATAATAGAACCCTATTTGGAGATAAGATAAGGCCGGTTAGGAGTTAGTAGTTATGATTATTTAAAGGAGACAATAAAAATCTGACACTGCTGATTGTAATTAGCTATGTCCAAATTTCCTTATATTGAACTTGGGTTAAGAGAAGTCCCAAGTCTAGTTTAACCTTAATCGCTCAATGATTAAAAACTTTCCCTGTCGAGGCCTTGCACTATCATTGATTTACTGAGCTAGACAATTATTTCTTATGAGGGGCTTGTGAACAAGTCCTTAAACAAACAACACCCAAGTCCTACTCTTCGGTTCCATTCCTCCCTTTTGAGATACTATCTGAAGATTCCCAACAAGCCCTCTACCGTTACCTTCTATCAGCTTAGCTTGTGGTTTCCCTTCCCGTTTACCCATTTGAGGAATTATCCGTTTTCGGATTGGGTGTTGTTGTTGGATACGAGACAGACGTTAGTTTAAACAGCGTTTACTTACCTCTTGGTTTCACTTTTTACTTTCACTGGGCTGTTTGATCTGCCAGGGAAGCTTTACTTGCTTCAATTACTAATGTATCAGCTTTTTTCTCCACCGACCTTTGTTTGTTACAAAGCTTTATAATTGATGATTAATATTTTGATTTTGAGGATAACTATAGAGGGATCATTGTAATTACTTAAATCTGTTCTTTCTGCTCTGATGGAATAGCTTGACTTAATAGTGTTAAGGAATGTCAGAAGAGAATTTTATCAAGATATTAGTTGATCTTGTTATCTTTCTTCTGACAATATCTATTGATTAACCGAAGAAATCAATGGTAACAATGAGGTTAATAATAATTACCGACTTTTCGATGGTGGATTGCGGTTAACCCATCAGGGTTGGAGACTCGTCCATTGGTGACTTTACTGTAAACAATCCAATGATCACTACATTCCATCCGACTGACGACTTCGCACTCTAAATACGCTAAGGCATCGGCTAAAATCGGTGATCCATTATTAGCTGTTTGCACATTAATTCCTTCAAAACGATCGGCTCCAGGGGGAAATCGTTTGAGAAAATGCTTCATTAAGGGTTGATATTTTCCTTCTTCAAGGATGTTTAAAACGAAGCTATCACCGACTTGCATTAATGACTCGATAGCCCTATCTTTAGCCACCGCAACCGTAAACCCTGGGGGTTCAAAACTTGCTTGTGTCACCCAAGAGGCTAACATTGCCCCCTGGATTTCTCCTTTGCTGGCGGTTAAGATATATAAACCGCTACTAATGCGGCCAATGGCCTTATCTAAGTCGGTGTCTAAGGATTTCCGTTGTTTAACTTTGCGATCTTGGGTTAAAGCTTGACCTAAGTCTACCCCTGCTTCTTCACAAAGTTGATAAATGGCTTCAGAGGGAGTATCTTTAACCCGAATGGAGTTAAACCCTTTACTTAACCCTGCTTCTCGAAACTTGGTTAAGAGGGGATCAATGGGTTCATCGTTACCCCCATAAGATTCAAACATCCCAATATATTGTTTATTTTTGCCTGCAGCCAGAATGGTACCGATATTACTGGTGGTTTCTTTGTTATGATTCCCTTCCAAAGGAGGCATACCAATGACCAAACCAGCACAACGACTGACTATCTCGTGGACATCTTGGGTATCAGCAGATTTTAGGTCTACCATTTCCACTGCCACGCCTGTTTTGGTAATCCCTTTAGCAATGGCTTGAGAAAGGCGATCGCTGTATCCATAGTCAGAGACATAAAACACGGCCACGGTTTTCTCAGCCTTAGTTTGTGCCTCGCTCCAAGTGCGATAGCGTTCTACAAGCTCATGTAAATTGTAGCGCAATAGTGGACCGTGACCATTAGCAACGGTGGAGATGGTTCCTAGTTTATCCATGCGTTTCATGGCAGAGAGAACTGATCGCGCATTGGGTCCCATCAAACATTCGTAATAAAAGTGATAGTCTGGGGCAATATCATCTAAATGTTCATCATAGAGGGTATCAGAACAATAGTGCATACCAAAAACATCACAGGTGAATAGGGTTTCGGTGCCTTGATCGTAGGTTAAGATGGTGTCAGGCCAATGTAAGTTAGGTGCGCTGACGAATTCTAAAATATGACCTTTCCCTAAGTCCAAAGACTCTCCACTTTTGACCAATATGCGTTCAAAGGGTTGATGAATAAAGTCTTCGAGGAAGTTGATGGCGACTTTCGAGCCGACTACCGTTGCTTGGGGAGCCAATTCTAAGATATCTTTCACCAAACCACTATGATCCGGCTCGGTGTGACTAATAACCAGATAGTCAATGGTTTTGGGATCAATGACTCCAGTTAGGGTATCGATATAAAGTTGGCGAAATTTAGCATGGGAAGTGTCTATTAAAGCAACTTTATCGCCGCGAATGAGATAGGAGTTGTAAGTGGTCCCATTTTGCAGGCCAAACTCGATATCAAAGCGATCGCGGTCCCAATCGAGCGATCTTATGGTGGTGGTATCTTCAGCAATATCAGCAGTTTGTATGGTTAAACGGTTTTCTGTTTTGATGGGAGTTGCAACCATATCCCTCTCCGTATAATATTTCCATTTTTATTTATATTGTTACACGCTTCTTAAATAATGTGCGTTTAAGTTACTTATGAAAAGGGTAAGATTCTTTTTATCAGTTATAGGTCTAAGAAATCATTTAATTAGTCATACTGATAATAAAACTGACTAAAATAACCACAGCAGAGGATACTAAAACCCTTGATGAGACAATAAACTTGATCCAATTGATTGGTCATAAGTATAAGGGATAAAATCTTTGTCAAATGAGAAAAGATAGGCTAAAATTTAGTCTATCTTTATAATAATCTAAAGTTATGAGTGATCTGGTTCTTGAAGTCTCTAAACTCCGTGTTGAATTTCCTCAACCCCGAAAATCAACTAAAGTAGCTGTAAATGATGTTAGTTTTCAACTTAAAAGTGGTGAAGTCTTAGGGATAGTTGGAGAATCAGGATCTGGTAAGTCGGTGACTTCTTTAGCTATTATGGGGTTGATTCAAAACCCTGGAAAAATTAGCAAAGATAGTAGTATTAAACTTTATTCATCAGCCAAAGATTCTATTGAACTAACTGAGTTACAAGAGAAAGAATGGACTCACTATCGTGGCGAAAAAATTGCCATGATTTTTCAAGAGCCCATGAGTGCCTTTAATCCTGTTTATACTATAGGATATCAGTTAACTGAAGCGATCAAACTGCATCAAAATATAAGTCAAAAACAGGCCAATAATCAAGCCATCGAGTTATTACAAAAGGTCAAGGTTTTAAGCAGTGATCAAGAGCTAGAGGAAAAATATTTAAAAGAGATTCATGAAAATTCTAAAAATACCAATAATGGTTCGACCAATCAAAAAATAAAAACTTATATTAACCGCCAAAAAGAAGCTTATTTAAAACGTTATCCCCATCAACTTTCAGGGGGGCAATTACAACGGGTTATGATTGCTATGGCTATTTCTTGTAATCCAGATATTTTAATTGCAGATGAACCAACAACGGCTCTTGATGTTACAGTTCAAAAGGGTATTTTAGAGTTATTAAGAGGTCTTTGTAGAGATAATAATATTGCCATGATTTTTATCTCTCATGATCTGGGAGTTATTAATGAAGTTGCTGACAATATATTAGTAATGTATCAAGGTAAAGTGATTGAAAAAGGAGAGAAAACACAAATACTTTATGATCCTCAAGATCCCTACACAAAAGGATTATTAGCCTGTCGCCCTCCTTTACATATTAAATTAGATAGATTACCTACTGTCAAAGATTTCATAAATGCTCAAACAGATTCAACCTATTCAAATAATAAAAGTGTTGAAAATGATGTTAATACTTCCCAAGATATTGAGCAGAAAAAAGTGTTATTGTCTGTCAAAAATCTAACAGTTGAGTTTAGTAAACCAGGATTTTTAGGTCTTAATAAAAGTTCTTTTATTGCGGTTAATGATATCAGCTTTGATGTTAAAGAAGGCGAAACTTTAGGATTAGTAGGAGAGTCAGGTTGTGGAAAGTCAACCTTAGCAAGAACCATTTTACAACTGATTCCAGCCAGTCAGGGAACTATCCATTTTGATCCTCTTGGTATTACTCAAATCAAGGAAGATATGAACGATAAAGATAAAGGTCTTGAACTATCTAAAATTAGTGGTAAATCTCTCAGGAAACGCAGAAAAAATATGCAAATTGTCTTTCAAAACCCTTATAATTCTTTGAATCCTAGATTAAGTGTTGGACAAGCAATTACTGAACCCATGATCATTCATAAAACAGAAGCCAGTAGTCAAGAAAGACGACGAAAAGCTGAGGAATTATTAGAAAAGGTTGGACTAGAAAAAGGGAGTTTTGAGCGTTATCCTCATGAATTTTCTGGTGGACAAAGACAAAGAGTTTGTATTGCGCGAGCTTTAGTGTTAAACCCTCGTTTTTTAATTTGTGATGAGTCAGTTTCTGCCTTAGATGTTTCTGTACAAGCAGAGGTTTTAAACCTCTTAAAACAGTTACAAAAGGAATTAAATTTAACCTGTATTTTTATCTCCCATGATTTTAGTGTTGTTCGTTTTATGAGTGATAAAATTATGGTGATGAATAAGGGTAAAATAGTAGAATTAGGAGATGCAGAGGAAATTATTAATAACCCTAAAGAAGATTATACCAAAAAATTACTGGATTCC
>JASJEA010000054.1 GCA_030064935.1 Crocosphaera sp.
ATCTAAAGGTTCAGAAGAAATAACCACCCCAGCAGCATGAACTCCAAAGGTTTTATTAGTTCCCTCAATACGAATAGCCATATCAACCCAACGACGCACTTGTGGATCATTATCATACCTGTCTTTAAATTCTGGGGTAGGAGTTTCCTCAGAAACCATGACCTTTAATTTTGTTGGTTTTCCCCGTGAAACTGGGATCATTTTTGTCATTTTATCGGACTCAGCATAGGGAATATCTAATACTCTAGCGACATCTTTTAAGACTGCTTTTGATGTCATGCGGTTAAAGGTTATAATCTGCGCAACATTCGCTTCTCCGTATTTTTTAGTTACATATTTAATCATTTCATCCCGTCTTTCAATACAAAAATCTGTATCTACGTCAGGCATAGATTTTCTTTCAGGGTTTAAAAATCGCTCAAATAATAGTCCATGATGAACTGGATCTATATTGGTTATTTTTAAACAATAAGCAACTAAAGAACCAGCAGCAGAACCCCTTCCCGGTCCAACTGGAATCTGATGATCTCTGGCATATTTAATATAGTCCCATACCACCAAAAAATAAGTTGAAAAACCCATTCTTTGTAACATCTTTAATTCGTATTCTAATCGTTCCTTATACTCCCCAGGAATTTCACTACGAGAGCGACATTTTAAACGATTTAATAAACCTTCCCAAGTAATTTCCTCTACATAACTATCAGGATTATGTCCAGCCGGAACAGGATAGTTAGGAATACGAGGCTCTCCTAAAATTTTATAAGGTTCAATTTTTTCGGCAACTTCTAAGGTATTATTAATAGCTTCTTCAATTATATTCTCAGGAAGATGATCGCGAAATAGGAGACGCATCTCATCGGCTGATTTTAAATATTCTGTGCCACTATATCTAAGTCTTTTTTCATCTGTAATTAATTTACCAGTTTGAATACATAATAGTGCGTCGTGTGCTTCTACATCGTAACAAGAAATAAAATGAGAATCATTAGTGGCTACAATTTTAATACCTAGATCATGGGCAATTTTAGCAATAGCAACATTAACAATTCTATCCTCAACAGAACCATGATCCTGAATTTCTAAATAAAAGTCATCTTTGAATAATTTTTGATACCATTTAGCTACTGCTTTAGCTTCTTTGAGATCACCCGCTAGAATTCTTTGAGGGATTTCTCCACCTAAACAAGCACTGGTAACAATTAATCCTTCATGATATTGTTCTAAGAGTTGTTTATTAATACAAGGACGAGCAAAAATTCCTTTACCTTGCATTCCTTGTAAATGAGAAAGGGTGGTTAATTTAACTAAATTTTTATAGCCTTGGGTATTTTTTGCCAAGACAACTTGATGATATTTTTTATATTTTTTCTTATCCTCAATATCCCCATTAATCACATACATTTCATTACCGATAATGGGTTTAATATTTTTATTTCGGCATACTTTAATTAGTTCGATCGCCCCATACATAACGCCATGATCAGTTAAAGCGATCGCCGGCATTTCTAACTCCAAAGCACGATCAATTAAAGAATTTAATTGAGAGGCACCATCGAGTAAACTATAATCACTGTGTATATGTAAACCAACAAAAGACATAATATTGTGTAGATTGATTATAATATGGGGCAGAGGAAAAAGAATAAGTATAAATTCTCACCCTTGTAGGCTCTAGAAACCCGAATTCGAGACAAGGAAATTCGTGGACTACTCGGTTAAAAGAGTAGTATGAATGGACTTAACATTATAGCGATTATCAATCTCAGATACATCTTTAGCAGAGAAGATAAAAATAATCTAAAAGAAATATTCAATGAGATCCCCGAACTCTGATAGACTTTTGACTGAGGTTTAAATTTTAACACCACGCCTGAGAACTTAAGATAAGCAGATAGGGAGGACATACCTTGGAAAGTACACTAGGTTTAGAAATCATTGAAGTCGTTGAACAAGCGGCGATCGCCTCAGCAAAATGGATGGGGAAAGGCGAAAAGAATACTGCTGACGAAGTCGCAGTAGAAGCCATGCGCGAACGCATGAACCAAATTCATATGCGTGGACGCATCGTCATCGGAGAAGGGGAACGTGATGACGCTCCCATGCTCTATATTGGGGAAGAAGTGGGCATTTGCACCCGTGAAGATGCTAAAGCTTACTGTAACCCCGAAGAATTAATTGAAATTGACATCGCCGTTGATCCTTGCGAAGGAACAAACCTCGTTGCTTACGGACAAAACGGTTCGATGGCAGTTTTGGCTATTTCTGAAAAAGGCGGTTTATTTGCTGCTCCTGACTTCTACATGAAGAAACTTGCAGCCCCTCCTGCAGCTAAAGGTAAAGTTGATATCAATAAATCAGCCACCGAAAACTTGAAAATTTTAGGTGAATGCTTAGAAAGAGACGTTGCTGAATTAGTAGTTGTGGTGATGGATCGTCCTCGTCACAAAGAACTTATTCAAGAAATTCGTCAAGCCGGAGCGCGGGTTCGTCTCATCAGTGATGGTGACGTTTCTGCTGCTATTTCTTGCGGATTTGCTGGAACCAATATTCATGCCTTAATGGGTATCGGGGCTGCTCCTGAAGGGGTGATTTCTGCGGCGGCTATGCGTTGTTTAGGAGGTCATTTCCAAGGACAGTTAATCTATGATCCTGAAATTGTCAAAACTGGATTAATTGGGGAAAGTAAACAAGGTAATCTTGATCGTCTCAAAGAGATGGGTATCGAAGATCCCGATCGGGTTTATACCGATATTGAGTTAGCAAGTGGTGACACTGTACTGTTTGCTGCTTGTGGTATTACCCCAGGAACCTTAATGGAAGGAGTTCGCTTCTTCCACGGTGGTGCCAGAACCCAAAGTTTGGTTATCTCTAGTCAGTCTAAGACAGCGCGCTTTGTAGATACCATCCATATCAAAGAACAGCCTAAGTACATCGAGCTAAAATAGAGCCCTCATGCAATGGGGACAAGTCATGAATCTGTTCCCATAAGGGGTTGACAAAGTAGCCAGATTAGGACAGTGAAGAGATAGGGAGGTTGTTCCCTATCTCCCTGTATGAAGAACATTAAAATATTGATGGGAAATCGCAATAATAAAGATAAAAGATGAGAAAATGAAAACACTATTATTGCCTAGGATCGCTACCCCAGAGTTAAGTTGCTTTTTTAAAGTTTTATAAAGATTGTTGTCAAAGTATTGGTGATGAGGGCGACTTGGGTCTAAATTGCAACAATTAGAGACAGTAGCACTTATTCAATTTTCAATCAACGCAAGCTTAAACCCTTGTAGGAGAACTTATGAACATTGCAGTGGTGGGCTTAAGTCATAAAACCGCCCCAGTTGAAGTCCGAGAAAAGTTAAGTATTCAAGAGGCTAAAATCGAAGAAGCCTTGACCCATTTAAAGGGTTATCCTCATGTCGAAGAAGTAGCTGTTATTAGCACCTGTAACCGTCTGGAAATTTATGCAGTGGTGACTGATACAGAAAAGGGGGTTGTCGAGATTACTCAATTCTTATCGGAAACGGGTAATATACCTCTGAGTTATCTTCGCCGTTATTTATTTACCCTCCTTCATCAAGACGCAGTGCGTCATCTCTTAAGAGTGGCTGCCGGACTAGAAAGTTTAGTCTTAGGGGAAGGACAAATTTTAGCCCAGGTTAAAACTACCCATAAATTATCCCAAAAATACAAAGGGATTGGTAGATTACTCGATCGCCTCTTTAAACAAGCTATAACTGCGGGAAAACGAGTACGTAGCGAAACCAATATCGGCACTGGAGCAGTTTCCATCAGTTCGGCTGCGGTAGAATTAGCTGTAACGAAAGTGGATGATTTAGCCGCCCGCCAGATTAGTATTATCGGTGCAGGAAAAATGGCCTGTTTATTGGTGAAACATCTCTTGGCCAAAGGGGCAACTTCGATCACCATTGTTAACCGTTCCCAACGTCGCTCTGAAGACTTAGCTAAGAAGTTTCCTCAAGCTGAGTTAACCTTAGTTTCTTTGAATGAGATGATGACAGTGGTAGGCAATTCTCATCTGGTTTTTACCAGTACAGGAGCAACTGAGCCTATTTTACATAAGGATAATCTCACAGATGTGGTATCCGTTGAACAAGGGTTAATGTTATTTGATATTTCTGTGCCCCGTAATGTAGCCACTAATGTCCAAGAAATGGAAATTGTTGAAGCATATAATGTGGACGATTTAAAGGCGGTGGTAGCTCAAAACCATGCTAGTCGTCGTCAAATGGCTTTGGAAGCAGAAGGGTTATTAGAAGAAGAAGTAGAAGCTTTTGAACTGTGGTGGCGCTCGTTGGAGACAGTTCCCACTATTAGTTGTTTAAGAACAAAAGTAGAAGGTATCCGCGAACAAGAGTTAGAAAAGGCGTTATCTCGTCTGGGAACCGAGTTTGCAGAGAAACATCAAGAAGTCATTGAAGCCTTAACTAGAGGGATTGTTAATAAGATATTACATGAACCGATGGTACAATTGCGGGCGCAACAAGATATAGAAGCAAGACAAAAATGTTTACAATCGTTACAAATGTTGTTTGATCTTGAAATTGAGATCGAAAAACAGTTTAGTTAAAGAGTAGGTTCTTTTGTTCCCTTGATGAGATTCCCTGCGACGGGGATCTCATCATTGGTTTATGCTAGGTTCGAGACGAATTAATTTACCATTGCGATCGTCGGTTAAAACATAAATAAAACCATTTGGCCCCTGTTTAACATCCCTAACCCGTTGCTCAAATTTGATGGGATATTTGGCGACAATTTCACCCTCCTCATTTAAGTCAATACGAATGACTTCCCTGGCGACTAAACCCCCTGCAAATAAGTCTCCTTGCCACTGCATAAACTTCTCCCCATCATATATAGTAAGTCCCGATGGTGCGATCGCAGGAGTCCAAACCACCAAGGGATCAACCATACCCGGAAGTGATCGCTTATCAGATATCTCACCCCCCGTATACTCTTTACTATGAGTCACTACTGGCCAACCGTAGTTTTCTCCTGCTACAACCTTATTAAGTTCATCACCACCCCTCGAACCATGTTCCGTTGACCAAACTTCCCCCGTTTTTCTATCTATAGTCAACCCTTGGATATTACGATGCCCATAACTCCAAATAGCGGGGTGAGCATTTTCCTGACTCACAAAGGGATTATCATCAGGGATACTACCATCATCCTTGATGCGTATAATTTTACCCAAATGACTGTTAAGTTTTTGCGCTTGTTTGCGACTCAACTCACCATCTATCTTCAAAGGTGGGTTTCCTCCGTCGCCAATAGATGCTAACAGGGTGCCATCATTCAACCAGAGTAAACGAGAGCCGAAATGTTGCCCTCCCCTCTTCATAGGAGACACTTCAAAGATAACTTCTACATCTCGTAGTCGATTGTCCTCTAATATGGCACGGGCGATGTTCGTTTGGTTATTGTTACGAGTGCCTGAAGCATAAGTCAAATAGATGTAACCATTTTCCCTAAAATTAGGGTGTACCCCTACATCTAATAACCCTCCTTGTCCCACTGCAAGGACTTCTGGTACTCCTTGAATGGGTTGGGGTTCTAATTTACCATTTTTTACCAGACGAACTCTTCCAGGGCGTTCTGTGATGAGTATATCCCCATTGGGTAGCCAATCCATTCCCCAAGGATTTTCTAACCCTTCTATAACTGTAACTTGTTTAATCTCTGGTTGAGTTTGTGAGGGTTGACTGGTTTGCTTAGTTGTTGGTTGAATTGTCGAATTATCAGAAGAATTTGAAGCAGATAAACAGCCTCCTATACTTAATAAAATGATAGCTTTAAATATAGCTGGATAAAATAGTTTAAGGTTAATTAATCTCATATTATTATTGGGAATTTCGGATCACTTAATAAAAGTGCCAAATGTCGGTTCTACATCTTCGACTTGGGGCTTAAACCATTCGCCATCTGGTTTTGAAACCCGCATTAAACGGCGTGTTTCTTGCGAAATATCTTTGCTTGTTAATTTTTCCAATAATTTTAAAGCAACTTCTACGGACGTTCCCGGTCCGGTCGAGGTGATAACATGATCTTCAACAACAACAGGCTGATCTACGAAAATAGCCTCACACTCTTCTAGCACCTTTTTTCTTGTGCCTGTCTCTGAGTGATAAACAGTGGCTTGTCTACCTTTAAGAATACCAGCCTTTGCGAGTGCCAAAGATGCAACGCATACCGCAGCGATGGGTTTCTGATATGTATCAAAATGCTTTATTGCGCTCAAAAAAGGTCCGCTATAGGCATCCTCATAAAAATGGGAAAATTCCATGCCCCCTGGAATCGCTAACGCATCATATGTTTCCAGCGCAACTTCTTGCAGGCGGTATGGCGGTTTAATCTTCATCCCTCCGAACGCGATATCCAATTCTTCATGCAAGCCAACACTATCAAGCTGGATATCAATGCCATCCACAAAGCTTGCCCATGCCATCACGTCTGTAAAACAGGATGTTTCGATTAACTCAAATCCGTTTGATAGCAGTAATAGAACTCTCTTTTGGATGGATGGCATTATATTCTCCTATAGATATTAAACATATTCGTGAAATAATTTTGCGCACGCAATCATGACAAGGAATACGGTGATGATCCTGAGACAGTGACGTTTAAAGTATTCAAAGCGGATGCTCCGGCATAGAGTACAGACAGCGCAGATTACATGCGTCGAGCAATGAAATACGAAGCTTTCGCATTCGTCTTCCATGTTTATCGATCATCACGTAATCTGCTGTCATCATCTGCCTTTAAAATATGACCAGATTGTCACCGTTGGCAACATATTGTGCAAGATCTACCACGCCGCCTGTGCCTTCAATTTTAAGCTCGCGGATCAGGTCTAACGATGTTTCTGTCTCAACACTTTGCGTTGCACCGAAAACATCAGCACATCCACCGCATACGCCGCGAACATGATCTTCGACAGCCTTGTATGCGCCATTGGCCGGATGATCTTCTTTAACAAGATGCGCAGGCCAGCGTGATCCTGCTCCCTGGAATACAATCTCAAAATTTTCATTTTTTTGTTTTAAACCAATACCCAGCAACAGGGCGTTGAATACCCGCCCGAGGGCATCTTCACCATTGTTTGGATCGGATAAAATCACGATTGCAGTTTTGGACATGCTTAATCTCCTTGATTAATAGATTTAAGTTTAGTACAAGTACCAAACGAAAGGTAAAATATAACATGAAGTTTCAGCTCGCAGATGTCAAATATCATTTTTACCCATTTACATTTGAAAGGTTGGATCACGTATCATGGCAAGAAAACAAAGCGTTACAGATGGCGAGCTAATGAATTCGTATTCAGACAAAAGGGGTATGAAGGGGCATCTTTGTCCGGTATTTCAGCCGCAACGGGCTGACAAAAAGCCAGTCTCTATCACCGCTATGAAGGAGGCAAAGAGGATATGGCACGAAGCGTACATGGAAGGAAAATAATCATGAGTTCTAAATATCACGAAGGCGAAATTGAGATACAGGAGATGACAGGCGAGCGGAACGCTGCCATCCGAAATGCCGGCGTTATCTCCGATAGCATTATCCCCGGAGCCGTTCCATTTGTCGCACAACAATCAATGGTTATTTTAAGCAAACTCGAAGAGGACGCGATTTGGGTTTCCATGCTCACCGGCGCTCAAGGGTTTTGCGAAGTCGATGCAGAGAGGAAGTCCGTCAATATATCACTGCCCCCTTATAGCAGGATTGAACAAAACCCTGTTTTTTCAGAGCTTGAAACGCAGGATCGTATCGGCGGTTTATTTATCGAATTGGCGACACGAAGAAGGCTGCGTGTCAACGGTCATATTGGCGAAAAAACAGACGCGCATTTTATTTTGAGCGTTGAAGAAGCCTATTCTAATTGCCCCCAATATATTCAAAGAAGAACGGTGAATGATGTGCAGGACAATGAAAGCGAGGAAATCGCCTTCACCCAAGAAGCAGGAAACACATTTGAGGGGGAGATAAAACCCGTAATAGAAAATGCCGATACACTTTTTGTCGGCAGCGCATCGCCGGATGGGAAGGTTGATGCTTCGCACCGTGGCGGCAATCTCGGCTTTATTCAGATTATCGATGAGAAAACCCTGCGTATTCCTGACTATAGAGGAAACAGCATGTTTAACACATTTGGGAATCTGCACCTGAACCCTGTGTGCGGGTTGCTGATTTTGGATTTTGACAATCACCTGCAATACCATCTATCTGGTCAAGCAAAACTGGAGCTAAATGTTCCAGGTACGGAAAACTTAACCGTCGGGACAAACAGATGGTGGGATTTCCATCTCGAAGAATGGAAAACATCCCCCATACCGCACCAAATTGATTGGCAATTTGTCGATTATTCACCCTTTAATCCTAGTATCCCATGATGTCAAGCCGGTTTCGCCTCACAAGTTTAATTCTCGATCAGCAGCCAGAAATAGAAAGGAAAGAAAAGTTAGCGGATTTTGCACGCTAAATAACTAGGATTGTCTTTTTATTCCTCAATTGATGTTGCTTGCAGTGCTTTCCAATAATGCTTTCTTGTTGCAGTGAGCAGTTACTTCTGCTGCTTCATATTTTCATTGTGAATTGTATAGTGCTGCCAAATTATTCATACTCAGAGCAACTGAGGTATGTTCCTCTCCAAAACGCTGTTTACAAACCGATAAAAAGTTTTTATACCATCTTGCTGCTGCTTGATAGTTGGTTATTACTGTATAAAATATTCCCAGCCCAATAAACGGCCAATAAATATCTTTATCTCGATAACTCAATAAAGATTTGTCTCTTTCTTCTTCTTTATTCAGTTGTAAGAGATAAATTTTACCTTGAGATTGGATTTTAACTTATCTCTAATGATTTGTGTTAGTTTCTTGATCTTTTCAAGGGTTGCCTCTGTTGCTTTTTCAATCACTGTTGTCTAAGCAGCACTAAATACAAAACCAACAATAAAACTTGCCAAAGCAGTTAAAGAAATTGGAGCAACCATTATGTTAACTCTTTTAAGGTTTTTAAAAACTATATTTTAACAAAATAATTAATCTGTTGGGTGACGACGTATTTTTATATTTTTGTCATAACTTAGATTATCTCTATCTAACCCACCCTACGTTGGATAATGATATGATCATTAAAAAGAGTTCTAAATATTAAATGTTAAATAACTTAGGCGATCACTTTTGGCTAAAAAATGCTCATATTCCTCTCTGTCTCTTAGAAAATGTTTCTATAAAACCTCAAACAAGAGAACAATTATGTCATCTAGATTTAGAAATTCATGACAACAAAATTATCTCAATTATTCCTCACACTTCTACACTTCCTGAATGGCCTTATATTGATCTTAAAAAAGGGATCATCTTTCCTTGTTTTATAGATAGTCATACCCATCTAGATAAAGGACATATTTGGGAGCGATCGCCTAATCTTTCCGCAACCTTTGATGAAGCACTAGAAACAGTTAAAAAAGATGCTCAAAAAAACTGGAGATATGAGGATGTTTATAGACGGATGGACTTTGGTTTACAATGTAGTTACGCTCAAGGAACCATTGCAATTAGGACTCATTTAGACTCTTTTGGTGAACAAGCTAATATCAGTTTTAAGGTGTTTGAAGAATTAAAAAACAAATGGCAAAATAAACTAATTTTACAAGCAGTATCCTTAGTCTCTTTAGATTATTTTTTCACTAAAGAAGGAGAAGAATTAGCTGATTTAGTAGCTAAATGTGGACAAGTATTAGGAGGAGTGACTTATATGAAGCCTCAACTTGATCAAGAATTGGATAAAGTTTTTACCCTAGCAAAAGAGAGAAACTTAGACTTAGATTTTCATGCAGATGAAACCCTTGAGCCTGACTCAACTTGTTTAAAAAGGATTGCAGAAACAGCAATTAAACATCAATTCAAAAATAAAATAACCTGTGGACATTGTTGTAGTTTATCTCAGCAAAATGAGCAATTAGTTAAAGAAACACTTAACTTAGTTCAAGAAGCAAATATTAATATCATTAGTTTGCCTATGTGTAATTCATATCTCCAAGATAGAAATCCAAGAGAAACACCAAAATTGCGAGGCATTACCGATGTTCATGGGTTAAAAAAAGAAGGTGTTCCTGTCGCTTTTGCAAGTGATAATTGTCGAGATCCCTTTTTTGGATTTGGGGATCATGATGGGTTAGAAGTCCTCAAAGAATCCGTGAGAATTTGCCATTTAGATACCAATTATGATGACTGGGTTGCAAGTGTTAATAAAATTCCTGCAAAATTAATGAACTTACCCCATTTAGGAAAAATAGGAGTAGGATTAAACGCAGATTTAATTATATTTAAAGCCCGTTATTTCAGTGAATTATTTGCTCGGCCCCAAAGCGATCGCCTCCTGATTAGAAACGGGCAATTTGTCGATACCACCTTGCCCGACTACGCTCAGTTAGATGACCTAATTTTCTCCCTTGACAACTCCCTTATTAACGACGGTGTTTAACAATTGTCAATTCTGCCAGGAAAAATCCTTGGATCTTGTGGCTCAAGTGCCGAAATTGTGAAAAAATTTACAAAAGTAAACAGAATTGTGTAGTATTGTTAAGGAACTAAACTGAAAACTAGGAATTCATACCTAAATGGAAACGTATTTTTTGTGATATCCTGTTTAAACTCCCTAATCTCATGGTTAAGGCCATGACTTCATAACAAAACTCTAATAAAACAGTAATCGTCGTCCAATTTTTGCTACCATAAGCTTTCGCTTTTATATATCACTATTTCTTACTCTTCATTCCCTGACATTGAACTACTAGATAAAAAATCTCTTATGAAGCTAACTAAAAGTAATCCTGATCCGATTCGGGCTTATCTCAAAGAGATCGGTCGCGTCCCTCTCCTCACCCATGAAGAAGAGATTCTCTATGCCAAACGAGTCCAACGATTGGTTAACGTAGAGAAACTGCGGGAGAGTATCATCGAAGAAACAGGCAAAGAACCCACAGAAGCCCAGTGGGCAAAAGCTGCGAAAATCTCAAAAAAAGAATTGCGTTCCATTATGGCTTCAGGAGAAGCGGCCAAGCGCAAAATGGTAGAAGCCAACTTACGGCTAGTGGTTTCAGTTGCTAAAAAGTACCTGAAGCGGAACTTAGACTTATTGGACCTCATCCAAGAAGGAACCATTGGTATGCAGCGAGGAGTCGAAAAATTTGACCCCACTAAAGGCTATCGTTTCTCAACCTACGCTTACTGGTGGATACGTCAGGCCATTACCAGGGCGATCGCCGAAAAAAGTCGTACCATTCGTCTGCCCATTCACATCACCGAAAAACTCAATAAAATCAAAAAAGCCCAACGAGAACTGTCCCAACAAAAAGGTAGAGCCGCTACCGTTGTTGAGTTAGCAGAAGAACTAGACCTAACCCCCAAACAAGTCAGAGAATACCTAGAAAGGGCTCGTCAGCCTCTCTCCTTAGACTTACGAGTAGGAGACAACCAAGATACAGAACTTGGGGAACTTCTTGAAGATGATGGTCAGTCCCCCGAAGACTTTGCCACCCATTCCTCCTTACAATTCGACTTAGAGAGACTGATGGAAGACTTAACCACTCAGCAAAAACAAGTCATTGCCCTACGGTTTGGACTCGTAGACGGGCAACCCTTAACCCTGGCAAAAATTGGCTCTCGTCTCAATATCAGTCGCGAACGAGTTAGACAAATCGAGAGAGAAGCCCTATCTAAATTGAGAAAACGAAAAGCAAATATTCAAGAATATTTAGCAAGTTAAAATCTCAATAATGATCATCAAAGTCGGAGGATCGGAATTTACGGTTCGGTTCTGCCGACCCCAATTTTTTTACAAATCTTGTTACAGTGGAGATAGAAAATAATTCGTTTCATAGTATCGACTCAATTTATATCCCTAAAAGATACGCAACTAACATCCACAGGAGGCCAACAGTGAATAATGAATTAAACCGTTCTCAGAACTTTTTTGGTAATGAAAATGAGATGGGGGATACCTTGTGGAAATATGTTCAGTCCCTAAGTCCTGAAACCATTTCTCAACTATCTAAACCTGACTCAGCCGAAGTATTTCAAGTGATGGAACGTAATATTATTGGCTTATTGGGTAATCTTCCTTCTGAACATTTTGGTGTTACCATTAGTACCAGTCGGGATCATCTAGGAAAATTATTAGCTTCAGCCATGATGAGTGGTTATTTCTTACGCAATGCAGAACAACGGTTAAACTTTGAAAAGTCTCTACAATCCATCAATAGTACCCTCCAAGACGACGAATAAATTGATATATCTTTGAAGCATCAAAGCAAACTGATAGCCATTAAGGAAGTCAGAAGTTAGAACTCAGAAGTTAGAAGTTCCACAGCGAAGTTCCGGCACTATCGCACAAGGGAAAATTCTTCTTCTATTGGTCTATTGGATATGGCGAGGTTTTCTCGTCATCCCTCGACCGCTTTTCATCCCCTTGAAACAGGAGGCTTGGAACCCTTTTTTTTCTGTCACTGTAAAGCTTATTAACAAGGCCAACACAATCAACTTCCCATGAGTGAAACTGAGAAACCCCTTGCCCATAAAAAAATTGGTGTCGCCGTTATTTATAATGACGCTGGTTTAGTTTTAATTGATCGTCGTCCCAGTAAAGGCTTATTAGGGGGTTTATGGGAGTTTCCTGGGGGCAAAATAGAAGCAAATGAAACGGTAGAAGAGTGTATCAAAAGAGAAATTAAGGAAGAAATTGATATTGACATCGAAGTAGGGGAGCATTTAGTAACCTTGGATCATTTCTATGCTCATTTCAAAGTGACTTTATGTGTTCATCTCTGTCGCTATTTATACGGAGAACCCAAACCCATTGAATGCGAAGAAATACGTTGGGTAAGTTTAGAAGAAATTGAGAGTTTTCCCTTTCCTGAAGCCAATACGAAAATTATTGAGATGCTTAAAGAAGAATGAGGCAAAAAATTAATTGTAAGCTTGCAGATTTTCAATGAAGTTTGTTTTTAAGAATTGCACACCCCTCAAGTTGGGGGCTTGAAACAAGGAGAATTCTTTTTCTCTTGGTCGATTGGATCTGGCGAGGTTTTCTCGTCATCCCTCGAGCGCTTTTCATCCCCTTGAAACAGGAGGCTTAGAACCCTTTTTTTCGGTCAAAATGATGATGGCTAAAAACTAACACCGAACTTCGCTCCTGATACATTTATGCGACACAACATGGTATATTCCCGTATTGTGCAACAATGGCATCACCATCAAAGTTGATAGTGAAGGTCGTATCCGACAAAGCTTTGAGCATGATCCCCAAAGCACCATTAAAGTCACGTTTTAGGCTATGTCCACATTCGGGACATTTAAAAACTTTTGACCCACCTAATTTTTGATGAACATGACCACACTTAGTACAAGTTTTGCTCTCAGGGAGATCAAAACATTATTTAATTCAAGGGATCTATCTTAACTCAACTGGTGGACAGTTACCATAGAATTAGTAGTACCACTTGCAGAAAATTATGAATATGGCTTCCGATGAACAAGTTAAAAAATATCTAGCCCATTGGTTTCAACTGGGAAAATCTGTTATTTGTCCAAAACGACAAGAAACTATTCGACCTCAAGAGATTTTTCAAGGACATCGCTATTCAGCCGAGTTTGAAAAATGTTGGGAAAAAATCGTCCATATTGAAGGTGACTGCTACTTAGAGGGGACAGAACAAACTATAAAACAATTATTAACTCCCGCCTGGGAAATCATAGACTGTCCTCGCTGTGAGTTACCTATCCCCATGACGGTTGCTGGTGTGAGTTCCCCTGTTTGCACCTGTTTTGACTTATCTGGGTGGCCCAACAATGAACTGCCCTGTCCTAGATTACCCGCCAATACTAACACTCATTTACATCGTCTCAGGCGACGTTTACAAGATCAACAACAAGATAACTAAGCCAATAACCTTTCCGCAGCATGGGCCAACTCTGTAGCAACGCGGGCAGAATAGGGCTTAATTAACCACCAAATGAAAGGGGATAACCATCCTTTTAAGGTAACAGAGTAAGAGATATAAGTGCCACAAAGGGTTGATTGAACTTGATAGGTAATTTTTTGTTCTATCCCAGGAATAGTTAAGACGCGAAGACTTAATAACTCGCCAGGCCGCACATTTTCCACAAATAAACGAATAGGAATAGGGGTTAAACGAGTTACTGCTTGGTAGATGAGTCCAGGTTTGGCAATGAGTCCTAACGGTACATTAGTTTTAGATAATAAGGGATGCCAAGAAACATCCGCTATATTAATTAGTTTGTGCCATAGTACATCCACCGGAGCGGTACTGATGGCACGGTATCGCTTGTACAAGGAAAAACTACATAACAACTTACCCTTAGCAAAAACTAATTTTAACGAGAAATTGAGAATCACATCTACTCCCCCAAAAATTATCTGGCAGGTCTATTATTGTAGATGATCCATCCGAATCTGTGGATTTTGTAACATTAAGATACGATTTATTATCTCTTCTGTGAATTATCAGGCATAAAAGACAAAAAAAACGTTAATTTTTTGAGTCAGATTGAAAAGGGACAATTATCATCGATCTAAAACTCTGGAAGTGATGGAAAGTTAGCTAAATCAAATTATTATTTATTGTTATTTGAAGGGAAACAAAGATGAAATTTGTTGATGAATATCGTAGTGCTGATGTTGCACAAAAATATCTCCAAGAAATTACTAAAATAATTAGCAAACCGTGGACAATTATGGAAATTTGTGGAGGACAAACTCATTCCATTGTTAAGTATGGGATTGATCGTTTATTGCCCCCTGAAATAACTCTGATTCATGGTCCAGGATGCCCTGTTTGTGTCACTCCCATTGAATTGATCGACTGTGCGTTAAAAATAGCTAGTCTTCCCAATGTTATTTTTTGTTCTTTTGGGGATATGTTACGAGTTCCAGGAACGGAAAAAGATTTATTAACAGTCAAAGCATCAGGGGGCGATATTCGTATCGTTTATTCACCTTTAGATAGCTTAAAAATTGCTCAACAAAATCCCGATAAAGAGGTAGTTTTTTTTGCAGTGGGCTTTGAAACTACAACCCCTGCAACTGCTATGGCAGTGTACCAGGCGAAACAACAGGGAATAAAAAACTTTTCTTTATTAGTATCTCATGTTTTGGTTCCTCCCGCTATGGAAGCCCTATTATCTTCTCCTAATTGTGTCGTTCAAGGATTTTTAGCAGCCGGTCATGTTTGTACGGTAATGGGCTATGAAGCCTATAAACCTATCGCTACAACCTACAAAGTTCCTATTGTGGTAACTGGCTTTGAACCCATCGATGTTTTACAAGGAATTTACCTGTGTATTAAACAGTTAGAAACAGGAAAATTTGACTGTGAAAATCAATATATTCGTGCCGTAAAATCTCAAGGTAACTCCCTAGCTCAACAGGTGATTCAAGAAGTCTTTGAAGTGGTTGCCAGAAGTTGGCGAGGGATTGGAGAAATTCCTGAAAGTGGGTTAGGATTACGGCCAGAGTATGATGCTTATGATGCTTTAAAAAGGTTTCAAACCCCTTTATCTTCTTTAACCCCCTCCACAGCACCCCAAGTGTGTATCAGTGGGGAAATTATGCAAGGATACAAAAAACCCCATGATTGTCCAGCGTTTGGGAAAGAATGCACCCCAGAAAAGCCTTTAGGTGCGCCAATGGTATCCTCAGAAGGAGCTTGTGCGGCTTATTACCGTTATCGTCAATGAGAATGCGCGAATTACCGCTCCCTTAAGTTGGAGGCTTGAAACAAGGAAAATTCTTCTTCTCTTGATAGATTGGATATGGCGAGGAAACCTCGCCATCCCTCAACTACTTTTCATCCCCTTAAAAGAGAAGACTTGGAACCCTTTTTTCGGAAGTCTCGGAATTCTAACCCGTAAAATTTACTTAAGTGGTAAACTAGGTGTATTTTATAATTTTTTTATCTAGTTTTTAACATTTCAAGGATCAATTATGGGACTGGTGGAATTTATGAGTGATTCTCTGGTAAACCTTTTACTATGGGGGCTGATCTTTTTGGGGGTATGTTGGACAATGGCAACAGCAAAAAGCCATCCTTCAACGCCTCCAGTTTTGAAAGGACAACATAAACCCATTGCTTGTTTATTAGAGGATATTCCCCAAAATCATTTGAAAGGTCAAGTTTACTCCTTGGCAACTCCCTTACTGACTCCTTTGACTTGTATCCTAGAAGATGCGCCATCAAGAACCCTAAAAGGACAGTTTTATCCCCTCGCTACTCCCTTAATGAATCCTTTGACTTGTATCCTAGAAGATGCGCCTCAAACAGCTTTACAAGGACAATGTTACCCTTTAGCTACCCCATTCGCCTCTGTCTGGAAAATGGGTTGGTTTTCCTTTTATGAGAAGCAATTGGGACAACCAGGGGTCGATTATTGGCAATGGTCTAATTATCCCTTATCTCAACAATTTTCTGGCGAATTATCGGATTTATTTCGATTAAAAACCCCTTCTCCTTTGGTTAAAGAGGTTTTAGAATCTTTAGCTGAAGAATATCATAGCTTTTGGCAATGGGAGAAACTGTGCGGGTTTAGGCAATGGCATCAACAAAGTTCAGAGATATTAGGGTTAAACCCTCTCAAAGCTATTTATCATCGCTGTTATGGAATATCTTGGGAGCGGGTAAAATTAATATTATGGGATACTCCTTTAGTAATTGATCCCATATTGCTCGATCCCGCTTCATCTTGGTGGAAAGTCCTAGGAATTACTGCCTTTTCCTCTCAGAGTAAAGTTGAACAAGCTTACAGAAACTTATTGCGATCGTGGCATCCCGATCGCACAAAACATCCCTTAGCTCATCAAATTACAGCCCGTATTAACATAGCTTACGAAGAGTATCAACTACGTCGTCAACGCAATGCGCAGAGACTCGAATCTGTGGGAAAATGGTTTAATTCAATGCGGGAAGTATAGGTATGAGAGCTATACCCTATCCTCCCCAAAACTTTATGACGCAGATACAAGATGTCAGTATTTGGGGTCAACTACCTCGACCCGCTATAGCTGAAATCGAGGCTTGAGGAATCCCTAGCAATAGGTTCACGGTACTCAAGGTAATAGTTGGTTAGGGCGTAGAGATTTGGTGAGGTGACACGGCTAAATATTTCCCTAGTTTAGCCCACTGTCTGGTCTAATCGTGAGTAGAAGATACGCTCATCTAATTGCCCGAAGGGACGTAGATTTTATCTACAAATACA
>JASJEA010000150.1 GCA_030064935.1 Crocosphaera sp.
GAACAGTCAACTACCTCGATTCGCTATCGCTGAAATCGAGGCTTGAGGAAACCCTAGCAATAGGTTCACGGTACTCAAGGTAACAGTTGGTTAGGGCATAGAGATTTGGTGAGGCTAAACGTACAAATATTTCCCTAGTTTGTACACGCCACTTGCTCCTGGGGGTTCCCCCCAGGAGCAAGTGGCTCCTCTTTATGGTCTAGTCGTGAAGAATATTGGGAGCTACATATAGAGAGTATCTGGGATCTTACTTTTGTTGCAGGAGAGCGTTTTTATGACCATCACACTTTTCCTGCTCCCTTTAGTTTTACTGAAGAGTCATTCTATGTTTTCAACACTGGGCCTGAAACCATTGAATTTGATTATATTTACGAACTACACACTGTCCCTGAACCTGGAACCCTTTTAGGACTCCTTACCTTAGGTGGAATCGGTTTAGCATCCAAACGCAAGAAACAAAAATAACAGTTCTAGTTCCTTGACATATTCCCTCACTAATTGCTTCGCTTCGCATCCGCAATATAGTGGGGAATTCTTTCCAAATCACTGATTTGGTGTGAGAGGATGTCACTTCTGGTAAGATAATATCTAGCAGATGAAAATGCCGAAAGTATGATCGAACTCACCCCCGCAGCCATCAAAGAAATAAAGCGAATGCAAAGGAGTCGTCAACAACCCAATAGTTATTTTCGTTTAGAAGTTAAACCAGGCGGTTGTGATGGGCTATACTACACCTTTGATTTATGTGAAACTAAAGAAAATAGCGATCGCCTTCACCCCATCGAAGATATTTCTCTCCTCATTGATGAAAACAGTTTAAAATATCTCTCAGACTTACGTTTAGACTATGCAGAAGACTTAATGGGAGGAGGGTTCCGTTTTCATAACCCCTTGATTAATACCTCTTGTCGTTGTGGTTTGTCCTTCACCATCAAAGAAAACTAACGCTGAGAGTTAATGACATTGACAAAGCCTAGTATATATTGGTAAGATGGCAATTTGTCAGCGATTTTATAATTGATCGGAAGTTCTGACATCCTTCCCTTATATGAAATTATGCCAACTATTCAACAATTAATTCGGAGTGAACGCTCCAAAGCCAAAAAGAAAACAAAATCACCTGCCCTCAAGCAGTGTCCCCAACGTCGAGGTGTCTGCACTAGAGTATATACCACTACCCCCAAAAAACCTAACTCCGCCCTCAGAAAAGTGGCAAGGGTTCGTTTAACTTCGGGATTTGAAGTCACTGCTTATATTCCAGGGATTGGTCATAACTTACAAGAACACTCCGTTGTCTTAATTCGCGGCGGACGGGTAAAAGATTTACCAGGAGTACGTTATCATATCATTCGGGGAACCCTAGATGCTCAAGGGGTAAAAGACCGTAAACAAGGGCGTTCTAAGTATGGAACCAAACGTCCTAAAGGGTAAACTCTTCCGTAGTCATACTAACCATTGAACCTTGAAAACTGCAAACAACCATCGGGTCGTTTGATAAACGAAATCGTAATGTTAACTTAAGTTCACAGGAACCAATCACTATGTCTCGCCGAGGAAATATTAAAAGGAAGCCCGTTCCCCCCGACTCAGTTTATAATAGCTGTCTGTTGAACATGACCATCCGTCGGGTGATGAAAAGCGGGAAAAAATCTGTGGCCGCCGGGATTGTTTACGATGCCATGACCATGATTAAAGAACGAACCGGAGAAGAGCCCCTAGACGTTTTTGAAAAAGCTATTAAAAACCTCACTCCCCTCGTAGAAGTAAAAGCAAGACGGGTAGGAGGGGCAACCTATCAAGTCCCGATGGAAGTCTCTCCCTCCAGAGGAACCACCTTAGCATTAAGGTGGTTGATTCGTTATTCTCGTATTCGGGGCGGCCGCACCATGGCTGGCAAACTAGCCAACGAAATCATGGATGCAGCCAATGAAACTGGGGCAGCGATGAAAAAGCGCGATGAAACCCATCGCATGGCAGACGCAAACAAAGCATTTGCCCATTACCGCTACTAAATTCCTAATCAACTTGGGATGATAACTGCAACTTTCATACTCATCTAAGGTAAATTTTTCCAAAGAAAAGTATAGAATTGTAAATAGTGTAAACAAACAAACGGTCCCAAAGCGTAAAAATAGCCAGGCAGAGCAGTAAGGAGGTAGCTGTGGCACGGAATATCCCCCTGGAGAGGGTGCGAAACATAGGCATTGCTGCCCACATCGATGCGGGCAAAACAACAACCACAGAACGCATTCTCTTCTATACAGGAATCGCATATAAACTCGGTGAAGTTCATGAAGGAACAGCCACAATGGATTGGATGGCCCAAGAACAAGAAAGGGGCATCACCATTACAGCAGCAGCCATTAGTACCAACTGGCTGGATCACCGAATCAACATCATTGATACCCCAGGCCACGTAGACTTTACCATCGAAGTAGAACGTTCCATGCGTGTCCTAGATGGAGTGATCGGGGTATTTTGTTCCGTTGGGGGAGTTCAGCCACAGTCAGAAACAGTATGGCGACAAGCTAACCGTTATCATGTCCCTCGTATTGCCTTTGTCAACAAAATGGATCGCACGGGAGCGAACTTTTTCAAAGTTCATCAACAAATCTGCGATCGCCTCAAAGCCAATGCGGTTCCCATCCAGATACCCATCGGCACAGAAAACGAATTTCGTGGAATTGTCGATTTAGTGAGGATGCGGGCAAAAATTTATCAAGATGACTTAGGCCAAAACATAGAAGATACGGAGATACCTGCCGAATACTTAGAACAGGCACAAGAATACCGCACTCAACTCGTCGAAGCCGTTGCAGAAATTGATGAAAGCCTCTTAGAAAAATATCTCGAAGGAGAAGAACTAAGCGAGGCCGAAATCAAACAGGGGTTAAGAAAAGGAACTTTAGACAAGACTATTATCCCAATGTTGTGCGGTTCTGCCTTCAAAAATAAAGGGGTACAACTTCTCTTAGATGCCGTGGTTGACTACTTACCCTCTCCCTTAGATGTTCCTCCCATCACAGGGTTATTAAGAGATGGCACAGAAGACAGCCGCAAAGCCTCCGACGATGAGCCATTTTCTGCCCTAGCCTTTAAAATTGTCTCTGATCCCTATGGCCGCTTAACCTTTATGCGCGTGTACTCTGGGGTTTTAGAAAAAGGCAACTATATCTACAACGCCACCAAAGAACAAAAAGAGCGGATTTCTCGCTTAATCGTTCTTAAATCAAACGATCGCATCGAAGTAGACGAACTAAGGGCGGGAGACTTAGGAGCAGCCATCGGCTTAAGGAATACCATTACAGGGGATACCTTGTGTGATGAAAAGCACCCCATTCTCCTAGAATCCTTGTATATCCCAGAACCAGTTATTTCTGTAGCCGTCGAACCCAAGACAAAGCAAGACATGGAAAAACTATCCAAAGCCTTGCAAGCCTTGTCTGACGAAGATCCCACCTTTAAGGTGAGTGTTGATCCCGAAACCAATCAAACTGTGATCGCAGGAATGGGGGAACTCCATTTAGAAATCTTGGTGGATCGGATGTTGCGAGAATACAAAGTCGAAGCAACCGTCGGCCAACCCCAAGTAGCCTACCGTGAAACCATCCGTAAATCCAGCGAAGCAGAAGGCAAATATATTCGTCAAAGTGGAGGGAAAGGGCAATATGGCCACGTGGTGGTAGAACTAGAACCCGCCGAAGCAGGTAGTGGTTTTGAGTTCGTCTCCAAAATCGTTGGCGGAGTCATTCCCAAAGAATTTATCGCCCCGGCCGAACAAGGAATGAAAGAAGCCTGTAACTCAGGAATTATTGCAGGTTATCCTCTCATTGATGTGAAAGTGACCTTAGTGGATGGTTCTTTCCACGACGTTGACTCCTCAGAAATGGCCTTTAAAATTGCAGGTTCAATGGCCATTCGTGATGCAGTCAAAAAAGCTTCTCCCGTTCTCCTCGAACCGATGATGAAAGTTGAAGTAGAAGTTCCAGAAGACTTCTTAGGAGATGTAATAGGGGATCTAAACGCCCGTCGCGGTAATATCGAGGGGATGAATCCAGAGGACGGACTTGCCAAAATTTCTGCTGATGTCCCACTAGCAGAAATGTTTGGTTATGCGACCGATATTCGGTCAAAAACCCAAGGACGGGGGATCTTCTCGATGGAATTTAGCCATTATGCAGAAGTTCCTCAAAACGTCGCTCAAGCGATTGTCCTAAAAAATACAGGGAACGCCTACATCTACGACAGTGAATGATTAATTATTTAGGAATCAGTGCATAGTCAGCCATAGATAGTGGATAATAGACTATGGATCGCTGATGAGTAAAAAACATCACTGCTTAGAATAAAGAAGACAAAAAAAGGAACAGTTAATTCATGGCACGCGAAAAATTTGAACGGACTAAACCTCACGTTAACATCGGCACCGTTGGCCACGTTGACCACGGTAAAACAACCTTAACCGCCGCTATCACCATGACATTAGCGGCGGCAGGTCAAGCAAAAGCCCGTAACTACGAAGATATTGATGCAGCCCCTGAAGAAAAAGCACGGGGTATCACCATCAATACGGCTCACGTTGAGTATGAAACGGAAGGCCGCCACTATGCTCACGTTGACTGTCCCGGTCACGCTGACTATGTGAAAAATATGATTACTGGGGCAGCACAGATGGATGGCGGTATTTTAGTGGTCTCTGCTGCTGACGGACCCATGCCCCAAACCCGTGAACATATCCTCTTAGCAAAACAGGTTGGGGTTCCCAGTCTCGTCGTCTTCTTAAATAAAGAAGACCAAGTAGATGATGAAGAACTCTTAGAACTGGTGGAACTCGAAGTACGCGAACTCCTTAGTGAGTATGATTTCCCCGGAGACGATATCCCTATCGTGACCGGCTCAGCTTTAATGGCAGTAGAAGCTCTAAAAGAAAATCCCAATATTGCCCCAGGGGAAAATGACTGGACTGATAAAATCCTCAAGCTGATGGAAGAAGTTGATGCTTATATCCCTGAACCCGAAAGGGAAGTAGATAAACCCTTCTTGATGGCAGTTGAAGACGTATTCTCCATCTCAGGTCGGGGAACCGTTGCCACCGGAAGGATTGAACGGGGTAAAGTAAAAGTGGGTGAAACCATTGAAATCATCGGAATCAGAGAAACCCAAACCACCACCGTTACCGGGGTGGAAATGTTCCAAAAAACCCTCGATGAAGGGATGGCAGGGGATAACGTTGGTTTACTGCTACGGGGTGTCAAAAAAGAAGACATCGAACGGGGAATGGTTATTGCCAAGCCCGGTTCAATTACCCCTCATACCCAGTTTGAAGGAGAGGTTTATGTGTTAACCAAAGAAGAAGGTGGCCGTCACACACCCTTCTTCAAGAACTATCGCCCTCAGTTCTATGTAAGAACCACCGATGTAACCGGTATCATTCAAGACTACACAGCAGATGACGGTAGCGCAGTAGAAATGGTAATGCCCGGCGATCGCATCAAAATGACAGTTGAATTGATCAACCCCATCGCCATTGAACAAGGAATGCGTTTTGCGATCCGTGAAGGTGGCCGTACCATTGGTGCGGGTGTCGTTTCTAAGATTCTTAAGTAGGACAACCAAATAATCAATCAGTGACCAGTTAACTTTACCTTAACTGGTCACTTAATTTTCCCTAAACTTTTCTTGTTGTAAATTACTGAACCTTGACAATTAAACATTATGGCTACTTTAGCACAACAAAAAATCCGCATCCGTTTAAAAGCATTTGACCGTCGTTTATTAGACACTTCCTGTGAGAAAATCGTCGACACTGCCAATCGTACCGACGCAACCGCAATTGGACCTATACCGCTTCCAACAAAACGCCGTATCTATTGTGTATTGAGATCGCCTCACGTTGATAAAGATTCACGGGAACACTTTGAAACCAGAACCCATAGACGTATTATTGATATTTATCAGCCTTCTTCTAAGACTATTGATGCTTTAATGAAATTAGACTTACCAGCCGGGGTGGAGATTGAAGTAAAACTATAGATAATCCCAAAATGTCGAATTTCCATCCCGTCGGGATGAAAATTCGACTTGACAAGCCTATTCAGAAAGACGAAATCGACAACCTAAATACCGATACCAAATCCCCTTGAATAACCCTACCGTGTAGAAGGGTAGGGATTCTTTATGCTTAAAACGCACTCGTCGTATCCAATTGCCTCTAATACCTCATCCTAGAGGGTTTGGCTTTACTTTCTTTTGTTCTCTCTTCTGAGAGACTTAGCCGAAGCTAATCGGGTTTGTTGGTTAGCTTAGTTTCGACCCCTGACCATTTTCCCTATTTTTAGTAGGTACTAGGCGGTTGTGTCCCTGTATTGCAACAGTGCTTTTATGCTTATTATAGCTTAATTCTTTTTGTTAATGGACGCTTTGCGGTGTCTTGAGTGCGTAATTCCGAGGACACCTCGGAATTACGCACTCGCTTTATATTTTGGTCGCCATTCATCCCTAACTTTTAGAAGATTAGGGATGAATGGCGACATCAGGATAAAAAATTCCTGACCGATATTATTTTAGGTCAGGAAAACAGTAATGGATGTCAATTTAAAAGCTTATGCAAGGGCTGCTTGACGTTCTTTAGCTTCTTTAATGACTTCTTCTGCCACATTGCCAGGACAAGGGGCATAATGAGAGAATTCCATAGAGAACTGACCCCGCCCTGAGGTCATAGTCCGCAAGTCACCAATGTAACCGAACATCTCACTCAAAGGAACATCAGCCTTAATACGTGCTCCCATAGGCGTTGAATTCTGTGACTTAATCATGCCACGACGACGGTTAAGATCCCCGATGACATCCCCCATATAATCTTCAGGGGTGAATACGTCAACATTCATAATCGGTTCTAATATCTGGGGACCGGCTTTCGGAATCGACTGACGATATCCTGCTTTGGCTGCGATCTCAAATGCGATCGCCGACGAGTCAACAGGGTGGAACGCACCATCAGTCAAAGTCACCTTGAGGTCAACACAAGGATAACCAGCTAAAACACCCTTATCGATGCTATTTTCAAAGCCTTTTTGAACGGCGGGCCAAAATTCCCTCGGAACATTACCCCCAGTCACCTTAGACTCAAACTCAAAGCCAGTGCCGGGCTCTCCGGGTTCGATGACATAATCAATCTTACCAAATTGACCGGAACCCCCAGACTGTTTCTTATGGGTGTAGCTATCAGTGATGGTTTTGGTAATGGACTCGCGATAAGCCACTTGGGGTTTACCCACTTCAACTTCTACCCCGTGGGTTCGCTTGAGGATATCCACCTTAATATCTAAGTGTAATTCTCCCATCCCTTTAATAATGGTTTCACCGCTTTCTTGATCCGTTTCCATGTAAAAAGAGGGATCTTCTTGCACCATCTTGCTCAAAGCCATGGACATCTTTTCGTTGTCCCCTTTCTTCTTCGGTGACACAGCCACAGAAATCACAGGATCGGGGAAAACCATCGGTTCTAAAGTTGCTGGAAAGTCAGGATCACAAAGCGTATGTCCAGTTTGGACGTTTTTCATGCCCACAATCGCCACAATATCCCCGGCTTGAGCCGAGTCTATTTCTTCACGGGAGTCAGCGTGCATTTCCACTAAACGACTGACTCGTTCTTTTTTTCCTGTAGCTGTATTTAGTACGGTATCACCCTTAGAAACGGTTCCTGAGTAGATACGGGTGAAGGTTAAAGCCCCAAAGCGATCGTCCATAATCTTAAAAGCTAAGGCACGCAATGGCTTTTCCGCATCAACAACAGCATAAGTTCCTGTTTCATTCCCTTCCAAATCCACCTCTGGTTGGGGTCGAATTTCGAGGGGGTTGGGGAGGTAGTCAACCACTGCATCAAGAACCAACTGCACCCCTTTATTTTTGAAGGAAGAACCGCAGTAAGTTGGGAAAAATGCTAATTCACGGGTTCCTTTGCGGATACAAGCTTTAATTTCATCAACCGTTAAATCTTCTCCTTCGAGATATTTTTCCATTATCTCATCGTCTTGTTCGACGGCCATTTCAATTAAAGCTTCCCGATATTCTGCCACCTGATCCGTCATATCTTCAGGAACATCCTTGATCTCGTAGTTCATGGGATCACCTGATTCATCCCAGATCCAAGCTTTTTCCGTCAGTAAATCAACTACACCCTTGAAGTCATTTTCAATACCAATGGGAAGTACCATGACTAAGGGTTTAGCGGCTAAAATTTCGTCTACTTGCTTGACAACACTAAAAAAGTCCGCCCCAGTTCTATCTAACTTATTGACGTAGATAATACGAGAAACCTTAGAATCGTTAGCATAACGCCAGTTGGTTTCAGATTGAGGTTCTACCCCTCCTGAACCACAAAACACCCCAATACCACCATCTAGAACTTTTAGGGAACGATATACCTCAATGGTAAAGTCAACGTGACCTGGGGTATCAATAATGTTGAGTTGATGATCCTTCCAGAAGCAACTGGTAGCTGCAGACTGAATGGTAATACCCCGTTCCTGTTCTTGTTCCATAAAGTCAGTGGTGGCTGCACCTTCGTGTACTTCACCGATTTTATGGATTTTCCCCGTCAATTTGAGGATTCTTTCCGTTGTGGTAGTTTTTCCAGCATCTACGTGAGCAAAGATGCCAATATTTCTATAAAGGGTGAGGTCTTTTTTCATATTTACTTCTAGCGTTAGATTTGACTAATGGTTAGCATCTAGTGAGAGATTGAGGCTCACAGAAGACTTGGCCTTGCCTTGGATAACTTGCTTGAGCTATAACTAAACCACTTCGCAAGATGAGTCTTGAAGTTTTTGCTATCTCAATTTTAAACAAGTAAGTGCGGATTTGTTTTTTGCCTTCTTCATGACTAATTGTAATTAGTCTAAGATTTTTTTGCCTTAATGACCACCAATCAAGGGGGATAATTTCACCCCTTTTTTTATCTTTGTTGTTTTCTATGTCTACGATACGCCCTTATTAGTTCTTTGAACAGAATTTTTTGCCCAGTCCCCATCTTTAACGAAGTCAGAAGTCAGAAGTCACAA
>JASJEA010000151.1 GCA_030064935.1 Crocosphaera sp.
CTTGATTGTGTTTCCAATTCATTTTATTCTCATTAATCAACAGTAATTGAGAACTTCTAAATAACCGAAAATGCCTGTAATCCTCTCAGTGACTAAATTCTAGCCGATTCTCTTATATCGAACTCAGGTTGCCCAATAAGGCGAGTCCACTGCTTGTTCTGTAACCAGTTCTAATTTTGGTCTTTTAATTTGTTCTATTTGAACCACAATAGTCTTCCTTGATTTCTAGTATTTAAGCTGCTTGCTTGTCTGTTTTTTTCAGAACAGATTGAAGATAAAAGAAATAGCCATACACATCAGTCATCCGCCAAGCTAATCCCTGTTCTAATCCTTGTTCTCCAATTACTGAATGGACTTGTTTTTCTAACTCCTCCCCCCAGGTAATTGATTGTGGTGAGAACCATTTTTCTAAGGATTTTTGATAGTAACGGCTGGTTCCTCCTGCCAAGACCACTTTATCCACTTGTGGTAAATAACTATTACTTAACCAATCAGACAACAGATTCCAATACTGCTGTCGGGCATTGATAATCGTTCGTCGTAATTGCTCTAAACTTTCTTTTTGCAACGAAGGAACCGTCGTTTTTAACAAAGGTTTCAATGATTGCGTTCTGACTTTTTCCCCTGCTTGGCAGATGGGTACTAACAATTCTCTTGCACTTAACCCAGAACTTCCCCTTTCTACCATTTCTAACATCCTTATAAATCCAAGGTCTGTTGTAAACGGTCGTGCTAATTCTCCTTTATCTGTGATCAATATGCTGGCATTGCGATATCCGATCATCAGAATCAACACCTTTTTCTGCTTGACTAGGGATGAGGGTTCTACCCCTCTCATCAGAAGCCCACCACCTTCAGGTAAACAGTTGAACCCTGATAGAGTAACTTCATATTTTCGTCCCCTAAACCTAAAGCTCGATAAAGCTTCTGCCAGTTTTTCTTTGAACCGATATCTATCCGGGTACTCCCCATAAGGCAATAATACCCCTAACCCCAATCTGAACCTTGTTGGTAGATTCTTTCTTTTGGCGATCGCTCCTACCATAGCCAGCACTTTGTAAATTGCTGTCTCAAACTTCAGGGTCAATATTTTATCTAACCCATGAAAATGTTGTTGAGCAAGCCATCCCACTGCGTAGTAATTCTCGTCTACTTCTAACCAAGCATTCCGAGTTTCGTCCCCAGTGCTAATTTTGTTTTTTTCGTATTGTTCGATTGCGGTCTTTTCTACTCGAACCACAATCGGTTCCATGACTAACCACTCACATTTAAACGGATAAGTGGTGTAGAATCCTTTGCTGTCGCTACTCGACGGGTCAAAGGCTAAGACTAAATCTGTCATCTCATATCCTTGGAATTACGACATTTTTCTACTGTCCTTAAAAGTTCTTGCTTCCTTAATGGATTGAGTAGAACTTTTAGGAAGTTGAGAGAAATTCAATATGATTGAATTCTCTCTTTTTGTTGCTCGTGATTTTCCTCAGAATCAGGAAAGAATTTTTAGTGAGTCAGTTCTTTCCTTGTTGGACAGAAATGGCTATTCAAGAAAAGATGAATTGTTGTTGTTGTGTTGAAAGACATGGTAGCAACTTTTTTTTTGACTGTCAAGGAATTTCAGATACGCCTCTTTTCTGATTTTTCTCCTCATCTTGTTGGACAGAGACCCTCTTCTCTGTTTTTTCTTTGATGACTTAATTTCTACTTTGATCATTTTCCCAGTTTGGCTTACTGTACACGAACTGTACTTATACTGTCACCGGTCTTTTCTTATCTTTTAACAATTAACTCTATTGTCCTCATTATAAGCATTACAGCGATTTCTTACCAAAGAGCCAAGCTCATTTGTCAGTTCAAGTAAAACCCATATTTTTCCCTGATTTTCTTCTAGGCTATTTTCGCTTCAAAGCCTTATATAGAGACACTTTCACCCTTAATACTTTGAAATGTTTTTTGCCTCGGTATCCCTAGACTGTACATAAACTGTATTGTCACCTGTACCTGTACTGTACACTAACTGTACATGGACTGTACTTAAACTGTACATGGACTGCCATTTTTATCAGTCGTTCCCATCAGTAACCCCCCAAATTTAACAATATTTTTCCCTGCACATTACTCCCAACAAAGGGGAAAATTACTATACTAAACATAGTCCCTTTCAAAACTTTTCAATAATACAATCCGTAGTATAATCTGAAGGAGTCAGGAGTCAGGAGTCAGGAGTCAGAAGATTACAATGACAAAAGAACCAGCTAAGAGTTTTCAAGATTTAATTGTTTGGCAAAAAGCACATCGTTTTGTTTTAGAGATTTATCGTTTCACTAATAGTTTTCCAAAAAGCGAAACCTATGGATTAATTAGTCAATTGAGACGAGCCGCCGTATCAGTACCAGCGAATATGGGAGAAGGAGGAGACAGGAGTCAGGAGTCAGGAGACAGGAGAGTTCATCAAATAGGGATTGAAACCCGAATTCAGAAACAGACAACTTATAAAAGATGGAGGATGAAAATCCCAGTTACTCTAATTGGGAAGCCAGTCAGTTCTTGGGGTTTCTCCAATTGGGCAAGGAGAAAATCAGGAAAAAGAAATGTTTATCAAAGAATTCTGACTCCTGACTCCTGGCTCCTGACTCCTTACCCCGAAGGGGGATAAATCTCGTTTTATGAATATTTCACAAGGTTCTTTAGAGGAATGCCGATATTATTTGATATTGGCTAATGATCTTGATTATGGGGATATTACAAAACTCAAGCTTCAACTAGAAGAAGTCAGTAAATTACTTGACTCCTACACTGCAAGCATTGAAAAACGCAGGTATTCTACTAACTCCTGACTCCTGACTCCTGACTCCTGACTCCTGACTCCCCAAACAGAAATGTTGACCGTCGCCACCATCTCAGCAGAAAAAGGCAAAGATTATTACATCAAGGGTTACTACCTTGAAGAAACTTCGCGTTGGTGGGGACAAGGAGCAGCTAAACTAAAATTAAGTGGGGCAGTAGATGATGAAAAAGTCTTTCAACGTATCCTCAATGGTTACAGTCCTTCTGGCCGTAAGAAACTAGGTTCCAAAGGTATCGCTGCTGATAAAAATAGAAGGGCTGCTGTTGACTGTACTTTCAATGCCCCGAAATCAGTAAGTCTACAAGCCTTAGTCGGTGGGGATGAACGGTTATTCGATGCCCATGCCAAAGCGGTTGAAAAGACATTACAGTTAATCGAAGACCGTTATTCACATACCCGTGTCAGAAACGGACATGACCGTTTGGTGGTCAATACAGGCAACTTAGTAGTAGCTCAGTTTGACCATATTGAAAGCCGTGCCGTTAAAGCTGATGAAAATCAACTCAAAGATACGGGGCCAGATCCTCATCTCCATACCCATTGTTTGATCATGAACATGACCGAACTAAGGCGAGGGGTATGGTACAGTCATCTCAACGAAGGGATTTACCGTAACCAGAAGCATTTAGGGATGGTTTATCAGCACCATCTGGCTATGGAAGTGCAGAAATTAGGTTACGAAGTTGAAGCCAAAGGTCAGGGTCAATTCGATATCAAAGGATTCTCCTCTGAAGACTTACAAGAATTCTCCAAACGCCGTCAGAAGATTTTAGCCACCGCCCGTAACCCCGACAGTGCCAGGGATAGACACGCTGCTTGGGATATGACACGGCAACGGAAAAAGGAGATCGTCCCCTATAAATTACGGCAACGGTGGCGACAAGAAGCAGAAGCATTAGGGATTGACTTTGTGACCCCGAATGAGGTTAGTCATGACCAATGTATCAAAAAAAGGGTTCTGAATGAACAACATATAACCGAAGCCATTGCCCATTGTGCCGAACGGAACGTGGCCTTTAATCAAGAAGAACTGGAAAAGTTTATCCTACTTGAAAAGTTACCGGTTGCGCTCGATGAACTCGTTGAGGCCATTAAACAGCACCCTGAATTAATCAGATTAGCAGAACGCACTGGCAACCGTTACACCACCCAGTCTGCTTTGTTACGGGAACTAGCCACCATTCGTCTGATGCAGGAGCAACAGGGTAAAGTGTCTCAAATCCTCTCACCATCAATAACAGAGGATGTTTTAGCCGAAATTTCTCTCACCGATGGTCAACTTCAAGCGATATCAACTGCTTTGACCACCACCGATGGTATTATGGCTTGGCAGGGAGTCGCTGGTGCTGGTAAAACTTACGCTCTGAATCATTTGACAGCGATCTCACAACGAGCTGGCTACACCATCAAAGGCTTTGCCCCATCAGCAGAAGCTGCCAAGGTGTTAGAGAATGAGGTAGGCATTGAAACCCACACTGTTGCTAGGTTACTTCATTCAGGTAATGAGTCGATTCCGGAGCCTAATCAATTATGGATCATTGACGAAGCCGGGTTACTCAGTGCGTTCGCTGCTTATCAACTGTTAAACAAAGCCTCTCAACAGCAAGCTAGAGTCTTATTTGTGGGAGATACCCGTCAATTATCGGCTGTTGAAGCAGGAAACCCTTTTAAATCCCTACAACAAGCAGGAATGACCACTGCTTATATGGATCAGTCGTTACGGCAAAAAGCCCCCCATTTACAAGAGGCTGTAGATTTAATTGCTAAAGGTGAGATTCATAGTGGGTTTGAGCTTTTGGATAAGGAGCATTGTATTGAAGAAGTAGGAAGGGATGAGAAGGTACAGCGCATTGTTGAGGATTATTTAGCCGTATCCCCTGAAGAACGAGGTCAAACCTTAGTTTTAGCAGGGACTAACCGAGAACGCCTCGAAATTACCCAAGGTATCCGTGATGGGTTACGTAGGGAAGGCCGTTTAAGTGATGATAAAACAGTGACGCAACTGAAACGGAAGGATTTAACCAAAGTAATGATGAAATATGCCCATAATTTTGAGATTGGGGATGTTATCGTACCTTTGAAGAACTATAAAAAGCGTCAACTGAGTAAGGGTAAACGTTATGTGGTGATGGGCAAGGACGATGATAACGTTATTTTACAAGATCATCAGGGGAACACCACTACGGTTGACCTAAGCTTTGAAAAGGCTGCTTATACTCAAGGGGATTTAGCGATCTCTGTTGGGGATACCCTGAAATGGACTAAGAATAATCGCTACTTAGGACGACGCAACGGGCAACAGTTCAAAGTGACAGGTATTGAAGGAGAAACCGCTACGATTGAATATGAGGATGGGCAACTCGAACAGATTAACCTCAAAGATGCGCAACACTTTGATTATGCTTTGGTTAGCACCACCTATTCATCTCAGGGGAAGACGGCGGATAAAGTCCTCATTTCGGCTGATTACACCGTGGGAAAAGAAAGCTTTTATGTAGCGGTTTCACGGGTTAAACATGACCTGAAACTCTACACTGACAATAAGGCCGAATTACTAGAATTCGCTTTGACCTCACGGGCTAAAGAAAATCCCTTAGAATTATTACGCGCTCGTCAAAAGGCTTTATTTAAGGGAACCAAGACAGATGGAGAAGAAATATCAAGTTTAACGACTCAACCATCTTCAGTTTCAGTCATTGAATCGAACAAAAATGTTACTGATTTACCTCAAGACCTCCGTGTAGATGCTGTTTCATCGGTTCCGTCTCATAGGAAACCAATAAGGGATAATGATGAGGAATTAATTGATAACTCTAACCAAATCAATAACGAAGACTTGAAGGAATTAACTAATCAAAGTTCAGAGTTTTTTGCTCAATCAGATCTCATTTTTCATGAAAAAAATGATATAAATAATGGTACAATCTGGTTAGAGGAGACTGAGTCAGAAACAGTTACAGATGCTGAAGTCACGACCCCCAATAATCAGGGTTCACAATCAGTAAGTGACCCGACAATTATTTCAGAGGAAGCTGATACTAATCTTAATGAATCTCTCAAGCAACTTAATGACTATCTAGCTAAATATAACCAAATTTCTGACCAAAATCAAGAACGATTACAAGAATTAGCAGAACGTCTTAAAGGGGATCACAACCCGAAGCCAACCACAGAAAAGAGAGGAGTTAAGAAACCAGCAATTAAGAAAAATCTGCTCTCTTATCCTATTCCTAAACAGAAAGTTAAACCCTCTTTTCATAAGCCTCGTCCTGAAAAGAAACTTTTACTAACCCCCTCTAAGCAGCAACGGTTAGCAGACTTGAATAACGTCAAGGCTATTTCATCTCTGACTACATTAATGCAGTTCCTAAATATCCCACCCCGACAAGGTTGGCGACAATTTAAGCAACCCCCTTATCTCATTAAAGCCTCTACTGACTATCAGACCATAGAATTATATTCTGCTAATAGACGAGGTTTAATTCTCCAGAAGAAAGATGGACGAATCAGTGGCAATCTTAATGAAAAAGATAGAGAGTTAATTGCTCTAATTGAACCGGAAATTGACCAACGATTAAATCAGGTTAAGCAGAAGCCAGTGAAAAAATATCAACAGCGTAGTCGAGATAATGGGTTGACTTTGTAGTTACAATTGTAATTACAACTAAGAGCCAAGAAAATCATGAAGTTAAAACTCAGGAAGATTGGAAATTCCATCGGAACCACTTTTCCCAAAGAAATCCTTGATAAGTTACAAGTCAATGAAGGAGACACCCTCTATCTGACTGAAACCCCCGATGGAATAGAGTTAACCGCTTACGATCCTGAATTTGAACAGGTGATGGAAGCAGCAGGGGAAGTCACCCGCCGTTACCGTAATGCTTTAAAAGAGTTGGCCAAGTGAAGGAACCAATCTGGATTACCCAGAGAATGGCTAGGGCGATTCATAGCCAGCAGCTTGCTTTGTTTGGTGGGGCTTCTGGTATTTTGGATGAAGGCAAATTATCATCGGCCTTAGCCAGAGCTAAACACCTTTACACTTATCAACCCAATGCTAGTCTGTATGAGTTAGGTGCGGCCATTGGTTGGGGAGTAGCTAAAAACCACCCTTTTGTTGATGGCAACAAGCGGACTGCTTTTGTGGTGATGGCAGTGTTTCTCAAAGTCAACGGGATTGATTTAATTGCCCCAGAGGTGGAAGTAGTAACTGTTATGCTGGCTTTAGCTGCTGGTGAGCTTAGTCAACAACAGCTTAGTGACTGGCTTGCTGACAATGTTTAAAAAAGAAAACCTAGACTCAATTTTAAAACTTCAAGACTCAAAAATAATCCAGTCGCTATTGAAACTATTGCTATTTTTCTATACCTTTGATAACTAATCTTAGACTTTTCTTGTAAGTCTTCAGAGGACACATTTTCACCGGCCACTCTCATCTTTCCTACCATCATGGTCTCATCTGGTAATTGGGTTTTTTCTAAGAGAGTTTTATAACATTTTACCCTCTTAAATTTAGCTTCTTTTAAGATGGCTCCTTTTAAGGACACATGGCATAAATCAGCATCCATTAAATTAGCATGGCTTAAGTCAGCATCGGCTAAATTAGCCGTTCTGAGATTCGCGTCTTTGAAGTTTGCCCCTTGTAGATCAGCCCCTGTAAAATTGACACATCTAAGCTCACACTTAAAGAAATTACAGTTTCTTAAATCAGTATAGGATAAGTCTAGTCCACTGAGGTCTAATTCAGCCCAATCTGTGTCTTTAAAATTCCGTTTACCTTGCTTTAAATCGTCAATCAGTTGTTGAACTCTAGGCTCTTCAGGGACTATAAGAGGTTCAAATACTGAAACTTTTTCTAAATTAATTTCGGCTCTTTTCATGGCTCTTAATTACTTTTATTAATGAATCACTTGATTGAAATTGATTAGAAACAATAAACAAAATGGAATTAACAAATAATAACCCCATAATGATGCCTCCGAACATTATCAATCTTTCTAATGGAGACGCTTTATTTATTTGGTCTTTCTGATTATGCTTCATTTGATTTGTTAAATATCTGAAATAGGAGCGGTCTAAATATGATTTTTAAACAGGTTTATTGTGATCCTATATCTTTTGGATAATCTTGATTCATTTTTCTGAATTTTCTTTAAAAAACTTAATTATTCATAATACTTATCCACAAAAAGGACAATTACAGCCACTTAGATGAGTTTGGGCTTGTATATTTATTGCTTGAGTCAAGGGAATTTCACTTAAGAAAAATAACCGAGAATCCCCTGAGTTTAAGTTATTAATGACTAATCCATTAAAATCCCTCACTAAAATCAGTAATAAAATCAAAATCAAGCTAGAAGAAAGCATCAATAAAAGTTTAGGTGGGTACATAATTAACTCCTCAGAAAATGTTAGAATTCCATTGTTAGGTAACGTTCAATCCATTGATCATCTTTATTCAGTCGGTTAGCGATCGCCTGTAGATGCAGAGAATAATTCTGTTGAGCATTATCAGGGGGTGGTGTACCAAAGACTGCATGGCGACCCCAAGCCATCGGGGGAAAATGGCCGTATTGTTCCTTGAATTGCATTGCAGCCCAAGTGGGGGCGCGTTTGAAGTGGTAAGCTCGTTGGAGAAGATCACGGTATTTTTGGAACCGTTCTGCATCTGAGGGCCGTAGTTTATGTTTGAGGTTAAGGATTTTAACGATGCGATTGACCTCAAAGTTGTATTGACAATGTGGACAAACCATCTGAAAGCCATAGAGGATAGCACCGCAGCCCCCTTCAGAGACAGGACAGTTTTTAGAAGGTGATGGTGCATCTCGTTTCCGTCTTGGTTCTCGAAACAGTTGTATGGAATCATGGTCGATATCCTCGATAAAGCCGTGTTTTTCCACATTGCCCACCAAATCAATCACCATACAATCTGTTTTGCCCGTTTCAGGGGATAATCTCAATACACGACCCACCATCTGTGTATATAAAGCTTTTGAGAGGGTTTTACGCCATAAAACCGCCACCTCAACCGCACCAACATCAAAACCTTCTGTTAAAGCCATGCAAGAACACAACACCAAGATTTCCCCATTGACCTGAGTTCGATATACATTCGTGACAACTTAAGGCTGTAAGTCAGATGTCAAGCCAGTTTTGCTCCACAGGTTTTATGCCAAAAGTTAGCCAAAAATGGAAGAAAAAG
>JASJEA010000055.1 GCA_030064935.1 Crocosphaera sp.
ACTAAATCAATATAGTACCAAGCAATACCAGGGTCCATTGCTTCAGGAGGCAATACATCAATAGCATAGGGAACCTCGGAATCATTTACCTTTTCAGAATCAGCTAATTTCATTCTGTCTAAAACCCGACCAGCAACGGCACCAATTTCAGCATTTTTTTCATAGACTGCCACATGAGCCTGTAGATAATTAGGAGGGAGTTGAACATCATCATCAATAAAAAGAATGATTTCCCCATGAGCTTGACGAACCCCATAATTTCTCGCCCCTGGTAAACTAGACCAGTTAAGACGAAACCATTTGATTTTATGAGTTTCCACCAACTTTTCTAAATAGGTTTGAATCGTCGGATCATGAGTTTCTGTTTGATCCACTACAATAACTTCTAGATGGGGATAATCTTGCCGAAGAACTTCTTCAAGAGTATCTTTTAAGATTTGTTCTCGTCGATAGGTTGGAATAATCAGGGAAATAATAGGAACAGCCATAACCTTGAAAAATTAATAAACAATTTAAGCTACACTACATTATTAAGCAACCGATGGAATCTTTTTTTTGGTCGTTTTCACCCGTTTTTTGCGAGCGTTTTCTGCTGCTTTTTCTGCTTTAAGTTTAGCTTGTTCCACCTTATCAATCAAAGGCATTTTCAAAAGAATTCCCGCAAAAAACCAGTAATAAACACACACAGGATCAGTATCTAAAGGATACCAATAGGGGAAATAACTAATAATGAGTAGAAAAACCCAAAAACCAGAGGCAAAACTCTGCAAACATTTATCTTTAAGACGACGGTAAGCTTGAAACGTCACAAGACATAAATGACTGACAAAAATCATAAAAGCAGCCAAACCGATAAAGCCCATTTCAACCCAAAGTTTTGGATGATAGGTTTCTACAAGAGCAACATCTCCAAAGACGCGGGTTGAATTAGTTGCACTGCCCAACCCCCATCCTAAAATACCTCTTTGATTCGTAATTGCATAGTCAAATTGCTTTTGAATAAATAGGTAAGGAGGAGAAGAATTCCAACGAGAAACAAAGCTGTCAACTCTCTCCTGAATAAAATCTGGATTGAAAAAAGACAACCCCAAAAATACGACCAAAGATAGCCCCACTGCAATAGGAACAAATCGCTTTAAATCAGCGAATTTTCCAGTTAAGAAAAGCATAAGAATGAGCACGCCTGGAACGACTGCTAAGGCTAGTCTTTGACCACAAATAATAGCATTAATAAAGACTAACGCCATACCTCCTAAGCCAACATTTCTCCACAAAAAAGATGTATCGCTAAAAGCAACAGAAAAGCAAATAGCTATATTTCCTACTAAAAACCATGACCAATGCCAAGGGGAAACAAAAGTACCTGGTAATCGAATTTGTCCCTGACTAGGGGCATAGAGCAGAGCTCCTCCCACAAAACATTTAGCATTCAGTTTGGCTTTAAATAACTGATCTCCTACGAGGTGATCCGTTCCTTCACATCGACCGGTTTTTAAAAACCAAAATTGTATCAAAGCCAACCCACAACAAATAATAGCTAAAATTACTAATAAGCGTCCGAAAAATAGTAACTTGTTCTTGTCTTCTATTAAATAATAAGCGCAAAAAATCAGAGGAACATATCCCAATAATACTTTAAAACCTAACAATCCTTGTGCAAAAGGGATTGATGATTTACAAGGGGTTTTAATAACAATGCCATTACTATTTAAAATCAATTCTCCATTGCCATCTCTTAAAAACTTTTCATATTCACTCAAAGAATCACAACTAGGTAAAAACTGATTAGTGCCATTAACAATAAATAAAGTCAATAAGGCACAGGTCACTAGGAATACTAAAGTGGGAACTATTTGTTTAGAAACTATAATTGGTTTTCGTGTCCGTCTGCACTCTTGTAATAATCCTAGAAAGCCAGGAAGATACAACCCATCCTTAGCAAGTTGGAATAAAGCATTGCCATTACCGACCCAATAGGTGATAGTTCCAGCAAAGGGAAGGTAAATCAGAAAAGCCCATAAGGCTGTACGAGGATAATTGTAACTGACAACCAGTAAAGGAATAATACCTCCGACAGCTATACCGATTTTAGGACTTACGGTAAAGGCGAGGGGAAAGCCAACCAAGATAGAAAAAAATAGGGAAAAACCGATTAAACCCATTAATTTACGCTTAATTTCCCTTGCTTGGCGTTTTTTGGCTAATTTTTCCTTAATATCAAGGGTTTCAGTTTTTTTATGTTGCTTTTTCGATTTTCGTTTACCCGAAGCACGTATCATTTATATTGAGGGTTTTGACTTTTCTTATAAATTATACCCATTTATTTCAAACATTCTGAACTTTTTATTAATCTCTCGAAAGTTAAAATTTGGGCAATCATCATTTAGGCTCTGGTGACAAAAATATAGTCCGACTGCGATATCATGGGGTGAATGCTTTTAAAGCCATTGACAGTAATTATGATACCTATTCACCCAATTGTTTTAACTTTAATTATTTTATGTTTAGCTTTAATTAGCTTTGTGCTTGAATTTATACCGGCTGATACAACAGCCATTGGAATTGCAGTTTTATTAATTTTATGTCAATTAGTTACCCCAGAAGAAGGCATATCAGGTTTTAGTAATTCCGCCACCATAACTGTGATGGCTATGTTTATTTTAAGTGCAGGAATTACCAGAACAGGAGGTTTACAAGTGGTTAGAGATTTACTTTTTCAATTAGGAGGAAAAAGCTTAAAAAAACAGATTGCTTCTTTGGGAATTATTGTTGGCTTTATTAGTGCTTTTATTAATAATACGGCTGTCGTGGCTGTTTTTCTGCCTATTATAGAATCTTGGGGTAAAAAACGAAAAATTTCTTTATCAAAGCTATTTATTCCTCTTTCTTATACAGCTATTCTAGGCGGTGTTATTACAATTATTGGCACATCAACTAATATTTTAGCCAGTGGATTATCAAAAGAATTAGGATATAATGAATTTAGTATTTTCTTGATCACTCCTATAGGAATTCCTGTTTTTTTTATCGGATTAACCTATCTGACTTTTTTTGCTCCTCCACTTCTTCCTAATCGCAAATCTCTTAATAATAATGGAATTAATAGTGACTATGGTATCAAAGATTATGTTAGTGAGATTATTATTACCCCTCGTTCTAATTTAATTGGACAAACTTTGCGTCAAAGTGGTATTCAAAGAAAATTTGATATTGATGTTCTCGAAATTATTCATAATGATATTCATTTTCCTCAACCTTTAGCTGATAAAATTTTATCTTTGGGAGATATTTTATTAGTTAGAGGGAGTAAAGAAGATTTACTGCAAATTCGAGACGAAAGAGGAGTCGATATTTTAGCTAATGTCAAATTTGTTCAGGAGAATGTCGAAGATGAATTAAATTTTGGAGAAGATAAAGTTGCTGAAGTTCTCATTTTATCAAACTCCCGTTTAATTGCTTCTACATTAAAAGATTTACGGTTTAGACAACGGTATAATGCAACCGTAATTGCCATCCGTAGGGGCGAAGAATTATTAAGAGAAAGATTAGGAAAAGTTCGTTTAAAGTTTGGTGATTTATTATTAGTTCAAGGACCAAGAGAAAGCTTTATAGGATTACAAACAACCAGAGAGTTATTAGTTCTAGAAGAAAGAGATATTGAAACCCTACGACAAAACAAAGCCTACATTGCCATTGCCATCGTTTTTGGGGTTGTACTCACGGCTGCTTTGAATATTTTGCCGATTTTAGTTAGTAGTTTAGTTGGGGTAATGTTGATGATTTTTACAGGATGTTTAAAACCTGGAGAGATTTATGGTGCAGTGCGTTGGGACATCATTTTTTTGTTAGCAGGATTAATTCCCCTAGGAATTGCTATGGAAAAATCAGGAACCAATCAATGGTTAGCCAACTATATTATTAATGTAGGGCAATATTTACCTGGTTATTGGGTATTAGTTTTGTTTTATGTAGTAACCGCTGTACTCACAGAAATTCTCTCCAATAATGCTGCTGTTTTGCTTATGTTACCTGTGGCGACTAAAGTAGCAGAAAATTTGAACCTCAATGCCATCGCTTTCATGTTAGCTGTGATGTTTGCTGCCTCTAATAGTTACATCACGCCCATTGGTTATCAAACGAATACGATGGTCTACGGACCGGGGGGTTATCGCTTTTTAGATTTCACTCGTGTAGGACTTCCCCTAACGCTTTTGTTTACTTTTGTGGTTCCTCTATTAATTACTATTATTTATGGTTTATGACTTTAGTTATCGATAATAGTAATAATCGATCTGACGAGGAACAGAACGAGGCCTTATATTATAGCCCCGATAATGTCTATAATTTCCATGATTCCTATAAGGATTATAACCGTTAGAATGCCCACAGTTGTAACAATAACCCCTTGGCTCCCCTTGAATGATAATTCTCCCTCTCGAATGAGAATATCCGCCCCCTCGATAATAGGAACTTCTTCGGTGATAATTGTTACCTATTCTGCCACTAGGAACAATAACACTACGACGAAACCCTCGATTAGAACTCGTACGAATTCGCCTAGGATAGGCAAATAGGGGCGTTTCCATTGCTCCTAAAGATAGTACAATTCCTAAAACTAAACCTAAAGATTTACGAATCATAAATGTTGACCTCTATTATTAAGAAAGCTTAACTTTTTGAGGAGATTTCTCTACTTCCATTCTACACCTTCTTTCTTAGTTATAATTAAGCGAAAATTAACTTTAAAGATAGACAGTTGTGAGTCATTTAAGCTAAATTGGTAACGAGTATGTTTAAGGAAACCTAGTGTCCCATGAAGGAAACTCTAGAAAAAACACCGAAAATTCGTTCTCTAGAAGATGCTTTGCACCGTTGTCAGTTTCTAGGAATGCGTATCAGTCGTCAGCGTCGTTACATTTTAGAACTGTTATGGAAAACCAAAGAGCATTTATCAGCTAGGGAAATTTATAACCGTCTCAGTCAAACTGGCAAGAACGTTGGCCATACATCAGTTTATCAAAATCTCGAAGCTTTATCTAGTCAAGGCATTATTGAATGTTTAGAAAGATGTGAGGGAAGGCTGTATGGAACTATTACCGACTCTCATAGTCATGTTAACTGCTTAGACACGGAGCAAATTATTGATGTTTATGTACAACTTCCCCAAGAGTTGATACAACAGATAGAAGCCCAAACTGGGGTCACGATAAGTGACTATCGGATTGACTTTTATGGTTATAAAGAGCCAGAACAGTCTAAAATAAATTAGAAATTAAGTAAGCCTTTACCTTTGAAATATTTGTGAGCGATCGCCCTGTTTCCCTTCTAATTGTGGATAAAGATGCCATTTTTCGCTTAGGACTCGCAACGGTTTTAAGGAATTATCCTCAATGGAATATTATTGTAGAAACTGATAGCTTAAATGATGCTTTAACTCAGTTTTCAAGCAATACCTTCTCTTTGGTTATTTTAGACCCTATTTTAACGGATGGAATTGTAGAAATTGCAGAATTCTATCAACAAGTTAAGCAGATGAGTCCTAAAACAAAATTATGTTTATTAAGTTATTATTTAAGTATTGAGCAACAGCAGGAATTTAAAAGAATAGGAATCGAAGGTTATTGTAATAAGGGAATCAATACAGAAGATTTAATCTCTAATTTACAAAAGATTGAAGAAGGAAAATCAGCTTGGTCAGAAATAGTAGTTAATAAATCATCTCAATCTTTGCCTAAAAAATCTCAGAAAAACTTGCTATTTAGGTGGCAAACATCAGGTATATATCAAATCGATAGCTATTTACAAGACATTAACAAAAAACTGAAAAAACGTCCGATTTCTAAAGTAGATAGATTATTTTTACAGGGAAGAAAAAGGGAATTATTAACGGCTCGCTGGTTAGTAGAAAATATATTACCTGTTGAGGTTATTATGGTGTCTTATCCAGTCTCTAATGCTGAAATTATTGATCCAGAAAAATCGACCATATTTGAATCAGATGGTAGTCTCAGTTTGTTAAATCAAACAGCTTATAATATAGAAAAAAACCTTGATAATGTTAGTCAGTATGCCCTGGAAATTGATATTTTAAAACCATCCCAAAAACAAGAAATATTAGAAATAATTTTAAACCAATTTAATCGAATTATCAATGATCTAAAATTTATCGAAAGCCCCAATATTCAACTATCTAGAACAAGCTTATCTATTTTGGAAAGACTATGGCGGGAATCGGCTGTAATTTTTTTGAGTAAATACTGCATTGATAATCGTTCTTTTTCTGTCGAAGACATAGAAAATTTGGTAGAAGACAAAGAAGAGTTGATTTCTAGTGAAATATTAGACAAAATTCCTTGTTTCACTGAATTATTAGACTTTATTGTTTTGGGAAGTAATGAGCCCATAAGCGCAATAAATGATGGTTTTGGCAATTTGAATAGTATCAATAAAGAAGATAAAATTTTGCATAATGTGATTATACAAATTGCTAATGCTATAACTTCCTTGATTTTGAATGACTTTTCAGACAAGGAAAAAATCAAAGAAAACTTATACCATATAGAAATGGCATCCTCAAGAGAAATTGCTAAATTCAGGAATCGTTTAGCGTGGGAATACCGAAAAAGACAATATTGGCAAGAACCAAAAAATATTTTTGAAAGTCAATATGAAATCTTTTTCTTCAGAGAAACAGGAATCCATTGCACATCAATTTACGCCCCTCGTCAACAAGAACTCAAAAGCTTACAAGGAATTCCTTGGGCTGTGACCATTCTCCTAGAAAGCCGAGATGCGATCTCCCCACTCTTACGCTCCGTCGTGGGAACTGTTGGACAAGGGTTGATCTATGTTCTCACCCAAGTGATTGGTCGTGGCATTGGGTTAGTGGGTCGGGGTATTTTACAAGGTATTGGCAAGAGTCTTTCAGACAAGGAGATCCAGAAAAATTCCAGAGAACATGATTCTAGGCGCAAATCAAAACTCTAACATTTCCCTAGATGCCATTTCATCGTTCATAATAGAAAGAAAGAGCAATTTTTTTGATAGCTAACTGGTATGAAAGATATCTTCTCCTTAATCTCACCCCAACATCAACCTCAACTGATGCTCAAAGAACCACAACAAAAGTTGAAAACGCAAAAACGGAAAACTCAACGTCCTTTGAGAAGATGGGGTCAATTAATCACCAGTGGCCTGTTTTTACAATTGTTACTTATGACAACCCCCAGTTGGGGACAAGAGAAAGAAAAAGAATATACCTATACTCAATTGTTAAATGATGCCAAAGCGGGAAAAGTTGCCCTGGTGGAAATCGATCCCAGACTACAAAGGGCGAAGGTAACATTGCAGGGACAAGAAGATATCCAAGAAGTTCCCGTATTTGCCCGTAATCCTGAACTCATTCAAATCTTAAGAGCCAATAACGTCGCTATCAACGAACAGCCTTCCCCTGATAACTCAGGAACCGTGAGCTTAATGCTGCAACTGTTCGTTCTTTTACTCATTTTAGTCTTTCTCATTCTGCTTATTCGTCGTTCGGCCAATGTATCAGGGCAAGCGATGAACTTTAGTAAGTCTCGGGCTAGGTTTCAAATGGATGTAAAAACCGGCATTTCCTTTGGAGATGTAGCGGGTATCGATGAAGCCAAAGAAGAATTACAAGAAGTAGTCACTTTCCTCAAAGAACCTGAAAAATTTACCGCCATTGGGGCAAAAATTCCTAAAGGAGTCCTTTTAGTCGGTCCCCCTGGAACAGGAAAAACCCTTCTAGCCAAAGCCGTCGCCGGAGAAGCTGGAGTTCCCTTCTTTAGTATTTCTGGGTCAGAGTTTGTAGAGATGTTTGTCGGGGTGGGGGCTTCACGGGTGAGAGATTTATTCAAAAAAGCCAAAGAAAATGCCCCTTGTCTGGTGTTTATCGATGAAATTGATGCAGTAGGTCGTCAGCGTGGTGTAGGCTATGGAGGAGGTAATGATGAGAGGGAACAAACCCTTAACCAACTGTTGACAGAAATGGACGGGTTTGAAGGCAATACAGGGATTATTGTTATTGCTGCGACCAACCGACCGGATGTGTTAGATATGGCATTATTGCGTCCTGGGAGATTTGATCGTCAGGTGATGGTAGATTATCCTGATCTTAAGGGAAGAGAAGGGATCTTAGCCGTTCATGCTCGTGATAAAAAGGTGGCTAGTGAGGTATCTTTGGAGGCCATCGCCCGACGAACACCAGGATTTACTGGGGCTGATTTGTCTAACTTGCTTAACGAGGCGGCTATTTTTACGGCAAGAAGGCGCAAAGAAGCGATCACCATGGCAGAAATTAATGATGCTATTGACCGAGTGGTTGCCGGCATGGAAGGAACCCCATTGGTAGATAGTAAGAGTAAACGATTAATTGCCTATCATGAAATTGGCCATGCTTTGGTGGGAACAATGGTATCGGGCCATGATCCAGTGGAAAAAGTCACCCTCATTCCCAGAGGACAAGCCAAAGGGCTGACCTGGTTTACCCCTGATGAAGACTCTGGTTTAGTCACCCGCAACCAACTTCTAGCCCGTATTGCTGGCTTATTAGGAGGCAGGGCAGCCGAAGAGATGATTTTTGGAGAAGATGAGGTAACAACGGGGGCCGGTAATGATATCGAAAAAGTGACTTATTTGGCGCGACAGATGGTAACTCGTTTTGGTATGTCCGAGTTAGGCTTACTGGCATTAGAGGAGGATAATAATGGTTACACTGGCAATAATGGCAATGGTCAAGGAGACTATTCTGAGGAAATTGCCGCCAAAATTGATGTGCAGGTTCGTTCTATTGTGGAAAAATGTCATCAACAAGCCCAACAACTTATTCAGGAAAATCGGGCCATGGTCGATCAGTTAGTGGATATATTAATTGATCAAGAAACCATTGAAGGGGAAGAGTTTCGGGCCTTTTTGAAGAAATTTGAAGAACCTGTGGATTCAAAGGTGTATCAGTCGGTTTAAAACATTTTCTAGACTTGTGAGGCAGACACAAGCAGAGGAGGAAGGGAGCAGGAGACACTAAGAATTAAGCAACAGGGAATTCTAAATTCTACATTCTAAATTTGCCTCTATCTCCCCACAATCCCTGCTTATAGGAAGTTCTAACTTACCATTTTAACAAGTTGAATTGTTCCATATCCGTTGTCTCCCTGTTACGATAAATTGTTAAGACAATGGCTAAACCAACGGCTGCCTCTGCTGCGGCTACTGTAATCACAAATACAGTAAATATTTGACCTTTAATGCCAACAGGATCAAGAAAATTAGAAAATCCCATTAAGTTTAAATTGACTGCATTTAAGAGCAGTTCGATAGACATTAAAACTCTTACCGCATTGCGACTAATCACTAATCCATAAATTCCGATACAGAAAAGTGCAGCAGCAAGTAATAAGCAAAACTCCAATTGTATTTCCATGACACCTCTATTTTTGATAAGAACTAACAGTAAACTTACACTTACTACGAATCAGAAGACTTAGAAGCCGATAATTCTCGTGATTCTAATTCACTCAATCTTTCAGGTAATTGTAATGAAGTAACAACTCCATCTTCTGCAGGTAAAGTATCAGGAATAAAGTCACGACGTGCTAAAACAATCGCCCCAACCATAGCCATTAATAAGAGAACAGAAGCCAACTCAAAAGGCAAGAGAAAATCACTAAAGAAATGTTTACCAATTTCTACGACCGTATTTTCAATTAACCCTGGCGCATTACTTTCTAAAGACCAAGGGGTAATTAAAATCATCGTAGCTAATAACGCAAAAAGTCCGCCGCAAACTAAAGCAGTTGCACCTCGACGTATCCAGCGTCTAGGTAGGTTTGCATAATCTTGTTTTTTATTGACCAACATGATAGCAAACAAGATTAAAACATTGACTGCACCTACATACACTAGAACTTGTGCAGCAGCTACAAAATCAGCATTTAAGAGGACATAAATTCCCGAAATACTGATAAACACTCCCCCTAACAAGAAGGCAGAATAAACAATATTTTCCAGCAGAACGACACCCAAAGCAGCAATAACAACTAACCCTGCTAAGATTGCAAAGGAAATAATTTGAACTCCTTCAGCTAAATTCACGCTTATTGATACTCCTTTTTTCAGTGAATAAGATAGTTGGGAGTTGACAAAAAATTGTTTATTTTCTGCGCAATTTTTCGTCAACCACCCATAACACCTCGCCGTTAACGGCAGGGTTTAAATTAAGAAGAGGCTTCTGCTTCTTCAATTATTTCTTCGGGACGTTTACCCGCCCGTTGGCTTCCCTCTGGTAAATCATGAGGATCAAGCACACCTTTAGGTAAATAATTCAACTCCCGTAAAGGCGTTACCATTGGATCTTGAGTCACTTTATAAGGTAACCGTCCCAAGGCCACATTATCGTAATTTAACTCATGACGATCATAAGTAGCCAGTTCGTATTCTTCTGTCATGGATAAACAATTGGTAGGACAATATTCCACACAATTACCGCAGAAAATACAAACCCCAAAATCAATACTATAGTGCTTGAGTTCTTTCTTTTTACTTTCCTTATTAAATTCCCAATCTACCACAGGAAGATTAATGGGACAGACTCTGACACAGACTTCACAAGAGATACACTTATCAAACTCATAGTGAATTCTACCCCGATATCTTTCTGAGGGGATTAACTTTTCATAAGGATATTGTACCGTCACGGGACGACGACGCATATGGTCAAAGGTTACAGACAAACCCTGACCAATATACTTCGCTGCTTCTACAGTACCTTTGGCATAATCGCTCACTTGTTTGAGCATACTAAACATGATGTGTATTCCCTAATCTGTTAACAACAAAAATTAACCGCCGAATGCCACTGGAAAGGCCAATTTTAAGGCCGCAGTTAATAATAGATTCACCAGAGAGACAGGTAAGAGGAATTTCCAGCCTAAGTCTAATAATTGGTCAATACGCACACGGGGAACGGTCCACCGCATGAGAATCGCAATAAAGACAAGGAAATAGGCTTTCAGCACAGTCATGGTAATACCCAAAGAGGCGGTAATTACCTGTAACCAAGCATTGTCTTCACTCACTCCTAACCATCCAGCCAATTGATCTAAGGGAACGGGAAACTCCCAACCCCCTAAATATAGGATGGCAAAAACTAAGGCGGATAACACTAAGTTAACGTAGGAACCCAAATAAAAGAGAGCGAATTTCATGCCAGCGTATTCCGTTTGATACCCGGCCACAATTTCTTCTTCTGCTTCGGGTAAGTCAAAGGGAAGTCTTTCGCATTCAGCTAAGGCAGCGATCCAAAAGATGAAAAAGCCTACCGGTTGTCGCCAAATATTCCAGCCTAAAATACCGTATCCAGATTGTTGTTCTACGATGTCAATGGTACTGAGGCTATTAGACATCATGACAATGGCTAAAACAGATAAGGCTAAAGGTATCTCATAACTGATTGATTGTGCAGCAGCCCGTAAACCCCCTAAGAGGGAATATTTGTTATTAGAAGCGTATCCCGCCATTAATAAACCAATGGGGGCGATACTGGATAAAGCAATCCAGAAGAAAATTCCCACATTGAGGTCAGTTACTACTAAATTTTGACCAAAAGGTACAATTAAATAGGAGACGAAGACCGGAAGCACCACTAAAACAGGTCCGAGGGTAAATAACCAGGGATCGGCTTTAGCAGGGATAATATCTTCTTTAAAGACTAATTTAATACCGTCAGCCACAGGTTGCAGAACTCCCAAAGGTCCAGCATATTCGGGGCCAATGCGTTGTTGAGCAGCAGCAGAGATTTTTCTTTCTAGCCAAACGACGACTAAAACCCCAACTGTTGCGCCAATAATCATTAAAAAGGAGGGAAATGGTATCCAGAGGGCTTTTGCAGCCCCGTTAGGGATGCCTAACTGGGTTAGAGATTCGATAAAACGTGCTTGTAGGTCAATTCCTGAATTCATTGCAATTAAAACAGGTTATAAGTTCAGATCCTTGGTTTCATTGCTTAGTATATCGCTGTCTGTGGGATAGCTGTGTCAGTTTTAGGTTAATTCCTGAAATTATATCTTGACCGAATAGATGCAGACCATCCCATAAAAATTCACCCCTACTATAATATAGAGGTGAAGCAAAGTGATCTTGAAAGCAAAAAGTAATTAATTAATTTAGCTGACACCAGCATTGGAAGAAGCATAGACAGCAACGGTTAGTAAGCCACCGATGAGCAATAAAGCTCCAACACCCATAATAATATAATTACGTTGTTGGGAAGAACTCGGAGGCTCAGCCTCATATACTTTAGGCTCTACTGCAAAGTTATTTAAGCGTCCACCTTCTTCTGTGGTATAGGGCATGAATAAAGTCCTCTTATGTACTTTTTAAAATTAACTTGTCTATCCTTAATATAATATAAAAAAACTTTACAAACAACTAGCAAACCCGACACCCCTTTATCCAGAACAAATGTACGTAAAATCTCAACACCTTGCCATGAGACCAGAAAAATCATTATTTACAATACTTTTGTCTGCTTGAAGGGTAGCATATATGTTTCAAGAAACAACATTATTTCTCGTTTGTGGTCTAGGAAGTTTAGGACAACATTGTGTCATTGCGCTTAAAAAGTTTGGGGTAAAGGTGATTGCCATTGAACAAACCATACCGAAGAGTTGGGAGTTTCCTGAATTACCAAAACTCTTGGAAGAATTAATTATTGGAGATTGTCGTCAAATCGAAATTTTAGAAAGAGCCAAATTAAAAGAATGTCGCTCTGTTTTAATTGTCACCAGTGATGAAGAAGTCAATGCTCAAACAGCATTAACGATTCGGGAATTGAATGGGAATATTCGTTTAGTGATGCGTTGTGGTCAAGAAAACTTAAATGAACTTTTGAATCAACAGTTAGGAAACTTTTTTGCTGATGATCCGACTCAATTAACAGCTTCTGCCTTTGCTTTAGCCGGTTTAGGGGATGAAACCATTGGTTTTTTTGCTATCAATAATTATCGTTTTCAGATCATCAAACATGAAATTAAAGGAAATGATCCTTGGAGTTATGGCACAAAAATTTATGAATTAAATAATAAAAAACGCCGTATTTTAAGTCATATTACCCATGATAATTATCAATTCAAAGGATTTTATGAATGGCAACTCAATCGGTCGATAAATTTAGGAGATACTTTAATTTATGTGGAATTAGTTGATGAATTTTCTTTGAGAAGTTACCAGGGTTTACCACAGACAAAAAAACGACGTAAACAGTGGAAAGAGAAGCTTCAAAAGTTTCTTAATCGCTTCAAATTAGAGCTATCAGAATTAGGCAATTTTAGTTTATTGCGCCAAGTTCGCACTGTGGTATTAGTCTGTACTGTATTGATTATAATTTTGTTAATTATTGGAACATTGCTTTTTCAATTTTATTATCCTGACACCACATTAATTTATTCTTTTTATGCCACAGCAATTTTATTATTAGGGGGTTATGCTGATCTTTTTGGCAACTTTGAACCCGTAGTATCTATTCCTCCTTGGTTACAATTTTTTGCTCTTAGTTTAACGGTTATTGGTACAGCTTTTGTAGGTGTTTTATATGCTGCTTTAACCGAAGCATTACTATCAGCTAAATTTCAATTACTTCGCCCTCGTCCGATTATTCCCCAGAAAGAACATTTAGTGATTGTTGGTTTAGGAAAAGTAGGTCAACGAGTTGCTAATTATTTAAAACAAGTCAAACAATCCCAAGTGGGAATAACTTTTAATCCTGATTTTGATCGCACTATTTTACCTGATATTCCCCTAATTATTGGTAACTTAAAAGAGTCTTTTAATCAAGCTAATATTAGTACAGCAAAAAGTATTATTATTACCACAGAAAATGAGATGTTAAACTTAGAAATAGCTTTGATGACAAGGTTAATTAATCCTGAAAGTCATTTAGTTATTGGTGCTTATCGTAAAGGGTTAAGTGAAAGACTAACTCATCTCCTCAAAAATGCTCAAGTGATTAGTTCTTATGCTGTCGGGGCTGAAGCCTTTGCCGGAGCAGCTTTTGGGGAAAACATTTTAAGTTTATTTCGTCAACAAAAGAAGACAGTTTTAGTGACAGAATATCAAATTGAGAGTCATGATACCCTCAATGGGTTACTAATTGCAGAAGTATCTTATGGTTATGATGTGGTGGTTATTTTTTATCAGAATATAGCCCAAGAAATCAAATTAATGCCTTCCCCAGAAATTAGATTAAAAGTCGGCGATCGTATTATTATTTTAGCTACAGTTGACGGTTTACAAAGAATTGAACAAGGTAATATTTTATTGACTTCTCGTTGTTGGGGAGTTAAAATTTATTCAGTTCCGAATCAAGATGCGGCCTTTGAAGGGGCTAATGCTATCGCTCGTATTTCTGGATGTGATTTAGCCTTAGCCAGAAGGTTAATGAAGTCTCTACCCACAACATTACCCATGCCATTTTATGAACATCAAGCTCAATATTTAGTCAGAGAATTAAGCAAGATTTTAATTAAAGCAGAATTAATTGCATTATTGAGTCATTGAGATGCCAGTAGAAGTTTAATTAATTGTTTTTTCCCTAAATCATCCAACTTTTCCCACAGTAAATCATAAGCAGATAATCGCATTTGTCCTTTTTCATTATTTAAGATTTGAATAGCGAGCAATAATCCTTCTTCTCCATAGTTTAAAACACTACTTAAGGCATCAGATAAAGCCGACATCTTTTCTTGTTGTAATAGGGTGAGTCTTTGATGTTTAAGATGATTAGACATATTAACTAAATGGTGGTTTAGATAGCTCAAAGTACCTGGACAAAAATAAACGTTACTTGTGTTGGTTAAGCAGAGGAAGCAGAGGAGGAGGGGTTATGCAGTTATTGACATTTCTTCAGACAGTTTGCTTTATTTATTTATTTATTTATGTCCGACTACTTATAGCACTACGCATTAAGATTACGACATTTTTCTTTTCCCTTTCATATAACCTGTTATAACAGGTTATATGAATTGAGAGTTAAACGCGAGATAGTCTGAGAATGACTATGAATGGAAAGATGATATATTAACAGCTTGCTATTTTTCCAGTTAGTGAGCATCTTGCTCACACTCCTATTACATCATTTAAGGTGAAACATCCACTCCTGTCATTCACTAAAGCGAAACGGCTTTCAAACTGGTACTTCCACAGTTTCGATTCCCGCCAATTCAAAGGCCTGATGAACTGCCTTTAACGCCTTAACCCCTTCCTCTTGAGGAACCACGCAACTAATTTTAATCTCAGAAGTGGCAATCATTTTGATGTTGATATTTTCCTTAGCTAACGCTTCAAAAAACTTTGCAGCGATGCCAGGTTGCCCTACCATACCAGCCCCAACAATACTCACCTTGGCAATATCCTTATCCACAATCACCTCATCAAAGCCCTCAGCCAAAGTGTTTAGGGCTTGACAAGCTGCATCTGTCTCCCCTTCTCCCACAGTAAAAGCAATATCACGGGTGGGCATTCCTGAGAGAATACGACAGCGTTGAGATTGAATAATGGTATCTACACTGATATTCCTTTGGGCTAATACCCCAAAAATGCTTGCAGCCATACCAGGCTTATCTTTAACATGACGGATAGCAATTTGTGCTTGTTTGAGGTCTAAAGCCACTCCTCGCACGGGGGGAGATGCTTCTACTACCTCAGCAACCAGAGGTTTAGGCACGAGATCCACATCAAACGCTTTACACAACGCTTCTATGGCTCGATCGCCTTCTTCTTGGGCAATAACACAACTGACTTTAACCTCTGAGGTAGAAATCATCTCAATGTTAATCTTAGCTTCAGCTAAGGTTTGAAACATTTTGGCAGCAATCCCTGGCCGGCCAATCATTCCCGCCCCAGCGATAGAGATTTTAGCTACCCCCATCTCCACCAATACTTCAGCTTCTTCCGACTGACTGGGATGGCTACGTAAAACTGGGGCAATTGCCTGGGCCACCGCCTCTGCTTTTCTGGAGACATTTTTGATTACCGTGAAAGCAATATCGTTACTATTACCTTCGTGGATGGATTGAATAATCAGGTCCACATCTACCTTTTGATGGGCAATTTCTCCAAACAGACGAGCAGCGATACCGGGGCGATCCGGAACCCGCAATAGGGCAATTTTCGATTGATCCACGTCAAATTCCACCCCATCTACCGCTTTGGTAATTTCTAACCCTTCTAAGGATCTCGGTTTAGGAATGGGAGAAATTACGCGGGTTCCTGGGGCATCACTCCAACTGGAACGAACTACTAAACTAACCCCATAATTACGGGCAATTTCTACGGCTCTCGGATGTAAAACTTTGGCTCCTAGACTGGCTAATTCTAACATCTCATCGCAGGTAATTTCCTCCATTAATCTCGCTTCTGGAACCAGACGAGGATCGGTGGTTAAAATCCCTGGTACATCGGTATAAATCTCGCAAAAATTAGCTTTTAGGGAGGCAGCCAAAGCGACGGCTGAGGTATCAGAGCCCCCGCGGCCAAGGGTTGTAATTTCTAATTCTTCTTGGGAGCTAATTCCTTGAAACCCTGCGACTACCACAACTTGCCCTTTGTCCAGATGGCGTTTAATGCGATCAGGTTTAATGGAAAGAATGCGGGCGCGACTATGTTCAGCTTCTGTCACGATGCCCACTTGCGCTCCAGTTAAAGAGATAGCGGGTTGTCCTCTTTCTTGTAGGGCCATAGTCATCAGGGCAATAGTTACTTGTTCCCCTGTGGACAACAACATATCCATTTCTCGGCGAGAGGGATTAGTTGTAATTTCCTGGGCTAAGTTTACCAGGGTGTCGGTGGTTTTTCCCATAGCAGAGACTACCACTACGACGGTATTTCCTTCCTGAGTGGTGTGATGGATACGTTGGGCCACAGTTTGAATTCGTTCCACTGACCCGACGGAGGTCCCTCCGTATTTTTGGACAATGAGAGCCATAGTTGAAAGAGATGCAGAGCTATTAATATCTTAAGTTAGCAGAATTATTGAGGAGGATGGGTTATTTGTAACATTTTCTCTTGATATTTTCTAGTTAAGCTAGGTGTGAACCATCAAATGGAAACCTTGTAGATTAGAAATAGATTCATCTTTAGAAAGTCTTCAACAACCCTAACTTACTTCGTTTGACTACGTTGAAGGCGCGGGATTGCTACTCCCAAAAGTGCGACGCAAGAGTTGAATAGCCCATAGAGCCTAATTTTGGAACACACTCTCAAATACTTGTC
>JASJEA010000056.1 GCA_030064935.1 Crocosphaera sp.
TGTTCCAAAATTAGGCTCTATGGGCTATTCAACTCTTGCGTCGCACTTTTGGGAGTAGCAATCCCGCGCCTTCAACGTAGTGAAACGAAGTAAGTTAGGGTTGTTGAATTTCGGCTCGAACAACTATTCTCACAACAGTAGCTGCTGTGTAATACCAAGGATTTTTATTGATATCGTTAACATAATTGTTATCGTTATTCTCAAGGTATTTTAATTTGGGTTTTAACAGATATAATTTGGTTATCATTAGACCACTCTCCTTTTCAAACTTTTTCCCCTAAAGCTCTTGTCAAACGTTTTAAATCGAAAAAAGTATCTTCCGGCTCTAAATGAACATCTAATAAGCAAAATCCATCCTTATGAGTTAGAGTTTCTTCTAACGCTAATTATAACTCATCTTCGGTTCTAATATCAAAGTCTTTATATCTGTTAAAAACGGATTATGATAAGCATTACTATGTGCCAGTCAAGAAAAAAAGATAAAATAGCTAATATATAGAATAAGTAAAAATATTTAAGTAGTGCTTTATCAGTCTAATTTATGTGCTAGAATATAGAAAAAGAATCAAAAAACGTCTATCAAGTTAGCAGATAAAATTCTCTATAAGCTAAGAGGAAAAAATACATGAGTCTCAGAGAATTAACAAAAGAACAAGCAAAAGCTTTAGCAGAATCTAAATTTTGGGAAGGAATGATAGATAGGGAAATAGCTTTATTTCAGCTATCTAATCAGCGATTGTGTATGCCCTGGAATATTTTTCAGTCGGCGGTAGAAAAGGCACTAGACCGAGAAGTGTATAGTCATGAATTTCAGAATCTTAAATCTTTAAGAGAGGAGCTACTAGGAAATCAATCACCACCGACTCAACAAGAAATCTTAGATTTAATTCCCCCTTCAAAATTAATCAAAGCCAATATAAAAGAGTTGTAAATATCAGCCAATCAAAGGAGACTAAAAAATGATTACGGAACCTTGGGATTCAGAAGAGTTTGATTTTGAAAATATTGAAGAGCTTCAGGAGCAACCTGGATGGATGCTTGAAGCACTTGAAATAATAAAAGCCTATGAGAAAGTAAGTGAAGAGGACAAAAAAAAAGCTTGTCAAGAACTACACAAGGAAACTAAACCAAAAAGTCGATTACTAGAAGAACCAACAATCAAGTTATTATTCTCTAAGGGTTTTAATAATGAAAGAGATCGGGTGTTTTTTGGGATTATGTTGTTTACGGGCTGTCGACTCAACGAAGTTTGTGCCTTAGAAACGGGTGATGTGTATGACGAATCTGGTTTGGTTAGAGATGGGATAATTGTTAGGAATAAGAAAACTTTGAAAACAAGAATCGTCCCCGTTTGTGAACCATTAAGGGAACTATTAAGCAAATACAGTTTTAATCGTCAGGAACGTTACTTATTTCCCTCTGAATCAGGGGGACATATTCAATCTAAAACTATGTCTATTTTCTTGAAGAAAGCCTGTGAAAAGGTGGGTATTGTTGGGGCTGATAACAATATCTTTAGAAGAACAATGGTTGCTCAAATGATGAGTCGGAAAACACCTTTTAGATCATAGATATCTAGTAAAAAACGCTCTCAAGGGAAGCCTTTTTAGAAGGGAAGAGATTTAACTAAACTGAAATTGAAATTTCTCTCCCACGATAATTGAAAATAACCTGTGAGGTTTCTGGATCGTATCTTTGATTCAAACAGGCAGCCATCGGCACAACTTTCCCCGACGAAGTATCGTAAAAATGGCTAGGTAAGTTAATACCTAGTTTTTCTATTTCAAGTTTATTCAATACATTTTCAATAGCTTCTACAGCTAAGAATAATACTTCTTGTTCTGTTGCTCTAAACCCATCAACTACACAAAAAGTATAGGGGAGATCATTAAAAAAACCATGAAAACAACCACCATCTGGATAAGCAACATCCCAAATATACGCACCTTTGAACTCACGAGAAATGTCTTTGCCTTCCTCACTAAGATATTTAGCATCTCCTAGGTAAGCATTTAACGGAGTCTCTAAAATAAAAGATTTATTATTTGTTTTCCAAATGACAATAGTAAAATTTTTGTATTTGTAAGTCTTATATCTTTTAATTGTTATATATTTCATGTTTTTTATGTCTTTTTTTCTAATGAGAACAATAACTAACTTATTTCTATATATTAACATTATTCAACTCGCTTTCTTCTACTGTTAAAACTTCTGTAGAATAAATATTATAATCAAGAAGATATTCTTTTTCTTGTGAATCGTAATCTTCTCTTTCGACGGCTTATTCCGTTGAAAAAATCAAGCAGCCTGGAGCCGACTGTAGGGAGTGGAGTGGAGCGTAGCGGAACAAGTGGAAGGAGGTGGAGAGGCTGCACCTGGGGGGTATGGGGGAGACATCCCCCCCATATAGTTATTAGTTTTGAGGTTTGACTATGGAAATTACTTTGCCGATTTCGTCTCCATTTTCTCCGTTTGTTGTTAGTGCTAATTGTCCTTATGATCCTTTTGCCGGTCCTGAAGAAACCATTATTGACTATTACTTTTATTGTCATCATCTAGCTTATCAAAATGGCTTACCTTCTTATTATAAAGGTTATCAAGTTCGTCTTTATCAACCTTGTTCACCTATTGATGAATCTTGTGAAGAGGATGGTTTTTTAATCTTTGTAGCTCTCAGTGATTCTAATTTTATTTCAGTTTCTTGTAGTGACGTAATTCAAAGATTTTATACTTTTAAGATTATTTATCCTAAAAGTGCTTTAGGGGATTATTGGCAGATCAAATCTAAGTTTGAGATAGGGGATTATGATGAGCATCATTATATTCCTATCAAGAAAAAAACATAAAATAGCTAATATATAGAATTTTAATTCCCGAAATTGGATAATAGATGTTAACAATAACGGGGGAGTCTTAAACTCAGCTCTAGTTTCTGTTTCAGAGAAAATTAAGATTCTTTTTCTAAATTCCTTCTTATGATAGGGTTAGGTGAAAATAAGGATTGATTTTCATGGAACTCCTCCCCTCAGAAATTCTGGCAACCAATAAATTTGATCAATGTGTTCTCAGTCTTGCCTTAATTAATATTTGTAATCAACACAGTCTTGTGGGTGAAGCCATGAAACAAGGTTACAATTCGTGGAAATCTGAAACAGATGAGCCGATTAATAATCCTTGGCTAGATTTGCATCAATTTACCATTTACGTTCCTCATCCTGCTCAAACCTATGAAGACATAACCCTAGAAGAAGGACTAACATTAGGTCATAACGTCGAAGTTAAACCAATCGTTGATCATGACAGCGTTCCCTACAATATTCCCGATGGAAGTCACTTCATCGCTGTTTTGAAACAAAATAAGGTGAACGGTGAATTTAGGATTGCAGCCACGGGAATGTTTATCCAGCCCTTAGCTGTTTTTAGTTTAGATATTGTCACCGATGCCGATGAAGGTAAATATCAATCGATGGTGATTAAACATCCCATTATTCGAGATTATCCTCAAGATTTTGTCGAGCAAATTAGTCAATATCTCAACAAAGAAATTCACTTTAAACAACTACCAAATTTAGTGGGATATGTTGATCAAAGCCAAAACCCAGATTATCGTCAACCTTCTTGGCAAGAACTTTATCGGTAAATGCCATGCTCGTTAACGCTGTAACCTATATCTGGAGAGGGGCATGGGGGACATGGGGGACATGGGGGACAAGGGAGAATATGGATAGAAAATCGCCCTTGTCTTCCCCTTCTCCCTTGTCTCCCCACACTCCCTTGTCTCAAAAGCTAGAATTGATGAGGCTTTTCTCTTAACGAGCGTAGCATTCCTTTATCGGTAAATGCTCACCACAACAAAAAAGGTAAATTGTTACCTAACTGTCGAGAAGCACAGCGATGTGTCAGGATTTGTCACAAGAAGATTTGTAGTGAGTTAGGAGGAAAAAGGCGATCGCACGATACCGACGACGGCGAAGTTCAGCACAAGATCATTTCACTCACGAAGAGTTTAACCAATTATTGGCACAGTCTCAATCGCCCTCAGTGCCAACCATTGATGTTGAGGTGGTATCATCAGAGAGTTGCCGCATTGAGAATATCTTTCAACCCCTTAGTGAAGCCGAACAGCTTGAAAAACAAAGATTAGAAACAGTGGTGGCTGGTGCGGTGTGGGCGGCTGGTAAGGCTTTACAAGAACTAAGAGACAAAAAACTCTACCGTGATACCCATCCCAGTTTTACGGTCTATTGTCGAGAACGGTTTGGTCATTCTCGTCAGAAGTCCGATTATCTAATCACAGCCGCCAACATCTACGAAAATCTTAAAGCCAATGATTGTGAAATTCTTCCTACCGGTGAATTCCAGGTTAGACCATTGGGAGCCCTCGAACCACCACCACAAGTCGTTGCTTGGAATAAAGCGGTGAAAGCAGCAGGGAATAAAGTCCCTACTGGTTACATCGTCAAACAGGTAGTCAGAGAAATGACCAGGGAGGACGGGGATAATCCTTTTGAGTTAGGGGAAGTGGTGGGTATTGTGGCCCAAGATAATCCTAAGTTAAAGGGTAAAAATGGGTTTTGGGGGATTGTTACAGCCTTAACGAAAACCACTTGCGATCTACAAACATGGGATTTGGTATTAGAGGGAATCGAGATTGAGTTCTTGCGAGAATTACAGTACACCGAAGATGATTGTGAGGCGATTCAAAATCTTCATCGTAGGATTCAACGATTACAAGGGGCAGAATTGGAACAGACGGCCAAGGGGGTGTTACGGTTACTGGGAAAAATTGACCGTCCTTATCTGACTTCCTTGGAAGAAGAAATGCTGAGGTTGGTTGAAAAACTTTACAGTTGAGAATATTTTTGCTGTGTTGTTAACATCGCCTTCTGTTGACCAGCGATTAATCTTTGCGCTCTAACTTGTTGAGATTCTTTAAGGTAAGCATTTTGAGTTCTTTTTGGGAGACTATCCCAATTTCGGACCATTACATCCACTAAAATCTCATAAGGAATCCCTGTGTCTCCTCTAAACTCTCGTAACCGTTCGTATGACTCTTGAGAAACCCTCATGGATACTTTCTTGTAATCGGTAATAGAATCTGGTTTTCGGGTAAGTGGTTTTATGTTTTCTGGATTATTATCAATCTTAGAATCAAGATGATTGGAGTCTGTTAAGTTAGTTTCAGGTAAAATAGTTTCAGATAAACCAGATTCTGGTTTTATGTTTTCTTGTGTTTTAGATTCAGTAACAGAAGTCTCATTAGATTCTAGATTAGAAGAATCTGGTAAACTGTTTTCTTGTTTAAGAGATTCTAATTTTCCTTTTTCTATTTTACTAGATTCAGTAATAGAATCTGGCCAAGTAGAATCAAGATTAGTGGTGTTTTCTACTGGAGGCACTTCTATTTTAATGGGTCTGGTGGATAACTTCTTTTTGGTAGGCATGGTCTTTTTCTAAAATGGTTTGTACAATTTCGAGATAAGCTTGAGCTAGTTTTTTCTCCCCTGTTTCACAGAGGGACCAACCAGCATGGTTAGCCTGTTGAACCGCCGTACTTTGACGGACTGAACTAAATAATCGAAGATCAGAGAAAGTCTCCGTTAGGGTAGCGATCGCAGCTTTACTCATACGAGTTTGATTGGCCCCTGACCATTGATCTCGCATAGGAATAATGCCCAAAATATCAGGGACATTAAAATCAATATCGGCTAGTTCTTTGACCAATAAGATAGTATTGGCAGCCCCCATGACACCTTTATTAGTACATTCAGTGGGAATGACTAATAAATCCGCAGCTAAGATGGCATTGTAAGTCAAAATACCTTTAGCCGGAGGAGAATCAATCACGATGTAATCATATTGATTTTGAATCGGTTTTAAAGCCCGTTTCAAAAATCGTTCTCGACCGGGAGATGGGGCAATAACATCGGCTGCATGGGACAAACTATAATCAGCAGGAGCCAACATCAGTTTTCCTTGCCGCTCCTCATTCAAAGGGGGTTGGATGATTTCTGTAATATCTACACGATCATTTTCAGGCAAAATGGCTTCGGCCACCGTTGCCCATTCCGATAAATCACTCCATCCTAACCATTGAGTAAGGTTCCCTTGAGGATCAAAGTCAACCGCCAAAGTTTTACCTTTTTCAGCCAGCATAGTGACTAGATTGAGGGCTGTGGTGGATTTTCCCGACCCCCCAGATAAGCAGGATACCGTGATTACGGTAGCTTGTTTTGTTGTTTCTGTAATAGTATTTTCTGGCATTCCTTAAAACCAGATTCTTGTTTTCTGTAAAAGGGATTACAAGAATCATGACTATATTTAAACAGATAATGTTTCCCAAAGCTAGAAAAATATTAATAATTTATAAAATTAAGAGGTTAAAGGATAATTGATCAGTTTTATTTATTGATGAAATACGAATTGATCTGCTAATCAAATAGTGTTTATATTGATTATTTAGGTAGAATTAGCTATACTATTTATAGTTAATCAAATTAACACTTCAATAATAAAAATTGATTAACTAAATTAATCGCTACACCGCTACATGAGGAGTAAAAACAATGCAATTATTCAAGTTAGACTTAACCAAAGTGAAAGCCATTGGACACGACGGAAACGTACCGTTAGGAACCTTACAAATCCTCTTGGAAAATGAAGAGGGCAACCTAGAAATCAAGTCCGTACCTGCACCTTTACAAGCCTTAGAGGGGATTAAATTAATCAGCAAATTAGCAGAAGGGGAAAACGTAGAGGTTCCCATTGTTCCTGAACCGAACCCCGAAGAGTTGTTAGATAATATTACCATGATTGCCACCGATACATTAGCTTGTGGGGGAAGTTCAAACATTAAAGCCATTGGTTATGAATCTTCTAAAAAAGTGTTACAAATTGATTTTTACTCTAATACCCGTTACCGTTATTTTGACGTACCTTTTACCGTTTTCTCTAAATTCTTTAAATCTGAAAGCGTTGGTAAGTTTCTTAACCGAGAGATTAAGGTTTATTATGAGTGCAAACGGGTTTATTAACTAGGAATGATGAGGGGATAATCATGAATATAATGATCTATCCTCCACATTCAAAATAACTTACTTCTGTTCTTCATTCTAGTCCAAAAATAACAAAGCAACCATAAAGGTAAATAAGAAGTAAAAGTAAAATGCTGTTGAAATTAATTAAATTGTTAGCCAATAAGTTAATTTTAGATTATCAACTTAAAAGAATCGAAAATAAAAAAGAAAACTTAAAAGAAAAAGAAACAAAAATCATGGCTAAATTAGATAATGAAATTTTGGGCTATAATAATAAAGTCAAGTAATTTACTACTAGCTAATACTTCCTAATTAATTTCAGCGATGACAACAGAAAACAGCTTCTCCCGTCCCATATCGATTAAAGCAAATAACCAAGAAACTTTGCAGTATTTAGCTGAGAAAATAACTGTAGCACTCACCGAAGTAATCAAAGAAAAATGCCCGGATCTTCCTGATAAGAAATGTGAAAAAGCTGTTAGAGACTCTGTCTCGGAAGTCTTTGATAAGTTTGGGGAGGTTATACTATAATTAAATAAAGAAAGAAGCTTTATCTTTCATCATTTTAGATAAACATCTTAAGAATTAAATAATAACAAAATTTAATTACTTTATTGATCTCGATAAGAATCGGGATAAGAATAAATACAAGGATTTTCCCAGTCGCCTGTTTTGAGTTTACAGGTAAAATCGAATAAGGCACGATCCAATTTATCGAATCCTCCTAACCAATCAGTAAAAGTAAAGATTAAGCAATTAATTAAAGTGATGATTAATATTATTATTAGTCTTCTTTGCCACCAAGGTTTTTGTTCCGTCATTTTTTAGTCATCAATTTAAATTGTTCTGTTTATATTATAATTAATGGGGAGCTAGTTAATAACCAAAAAACTAGGTGAACAACGACAATTGACCCTCAGAGACATTGCCAAGATTCCCTTTGTAACCCCGATGTAAATCAAGGTGACAGCCAGTGCAAACGCAGATTAAGTTATCCTCAGATGAATTACTCGGATCTCGGTCCCAATGATGGGTTTGGAGGGTGTAGGCCATTCTCTTAGAAATTGTCCAATCATCAGGGACTTTTTGTCCAGGTTCAATACATTTTCGTCCACATTTCTGACAAGTCCAATTGGCTTTTTTCTTAAGAGATAAACTTATTTCTTTCCAGTCACTGGGATAGCGGGAAGATGAAGACATTGATTATTATTATATTTTAGGGTAAAATGGTGAGGACGAATTAAATAAATTCTGTCCACTGTTGTTAAAAATATCCCTTCATATTATCAAGAAATTACTAAAAACTCAAGATTAATAAATATTAAGAAATGTCCCCCAAACCTCAAATCCGTACCCTAAAAAAGAAACCCACAGCCCCCACTGAAACAAACAAGCCGGGGAGGAACACAGAGGTGGACATTTCAGAAACCATTGATAAGGCCTCGACGAAGACTAAACAAGCTCTACAACAACAACCCACTGCTACATCTACGGCAACGACAACCGAAGAAATAAAGGAAGAAACGGCCAACTCGACGAATGATCTCAACGCCACTGTCACAGCCGTTGCAGCAACAGATATCCAAAGTGATACCGGTAACGGCTCCCAGTCCACGGATGATTCGGAGGTTGATATAGATAAGCCGATTTTTCAGGCGATCGGGACGTTAAAAGGCAAGCCAGAGGAAGATAAAGAAAATCCAGGTCAGTTTTTTATCAGGTTAGGGGGCAAACGTTATGGTTTGTTCATAGCTGGTTATCGTTATCAAGCATGGCTGAAGCAAATTGCAGCTAACCCTGACCAAACTATATTTATGCGAGTGTATCCCAAGTGCTTGATGATTCCTCGTCAAGCAGTTAAAATGTATTTCCAGGTGGCAGCGTGGGAAGCAGAGAACCCGTGGGAAGAAGCACCAGGAATGTTTAAATTTAGAGGGATTTGGCAGTTTGTCCCCCAGGTTCGCACACCGGTTATTTCGGTTTATCGGAACCATAACGCTATTGACCCCAAAGGCAAATTTAAGGGCACCCACATTCCAGTATTGATGAGAAGAGACGATGAATCGGCACCGTTTCGATTTAACCCGAAGATAGCGAAGGAAGATTTACCCCCTCGTTGGTTTGTTCAAGCTAAGTTCAAGTTTATTCCCTCGCGCGATTCTTTTGGTTTCTCGGAAGATTTGGAACCACCTACTAAAAAGATTCCGTATTATAAGAAACCAATCAAAGAAGTTCCTGGGAAAACTAATGAGAAAGGTGCAGAGAATAACTCACAGAAACCATCACCAAAAAAATTAGAAAAGCCAAAGAAAAAGTCGGAGATACCGTCAGGGAAAAAATTATAAAACGTACTGAAAAACGACTTGGACAAAGACCATGAATCCCAAAAATTTAACAATAATTGAGCATCTCGGACTAGATATTTCAATGTACAGAACCAAGCATTATTATGGTAACAATATAAGTTTTTACGGAAATTTAGTTGTCTTTAAATATCAGGATGCTTTCAATAATTGTAGTGAAGAGAAAAAAACAGCCTTGATTTCTGAACATGGGAAAAAACAGGGCTGGTCAGCATTAGGTCATCTGGACATTGTTGAACCATTATATGAGAAAATAGATAAGTTGTTTCCTGAGTTTAGAGGTTATTCGGTAGAATTAACTTATCCTGATTTGGTGATTAGTCTAGACTTGAAAAATAGTTTCAAATAAATTAAAACCATTATGTCAAAAGAAATCAAAGATAAAACCGTATCTATTCGACTCACCTCTGAGACAATAAACAAACTCAATTTGTGTGCTAAAAGTGAAGAAAAAGATAGAACTGAAGTAATTAGAGAAGCGATCAACTATTATTTAGGAAAAGATGAGGATTTAGAGGTAGATGTTGAAACTTTGAAAAGGGAAGTAGGTGATTTAAAAGAAGTGATAAAATGTCTCAAAAAGCAAGTGCTTGAACATCAATCTTTATTAAATAAATACTTTTTAGAAAAAAAATAGCTGTGTCAAACAATTGCAGATTGCCGATTGTAGATTGTAGATTGACCCCTGCTTGAAAGACAGGGGCTTGGGATTTGAGATTTAAGATTGTAGATTAATTGTTGATTTTTGAGGATAGATTGTAGATTTACCAATGTTTAAAAACAAAGGCTTGTTCTTATTCAATCTGCAATCTGCAATCTAAAATCTACAATCTTTGGTCATTCTGTGAATTATTTTCCATCCTTATCTCCATTTCTTACGGTTTCTGGGGATGGTTATGTTTCCTTCGATAACAGCATTCAGATAATTACAATATCTTTCTGCTTCTTTCGGCGTTTGGCACGACACTATCAGAGTCCCCACATCTTCCGGGGATTCGCACCAAACAATGAACTTTTTGGCCAGACTGGGTTTTCCTACCGTCCAGATGCCGAATTTTCCTAATGAATTGGGCATTTCAATATTCCGATGGCAACATTAGAGTTTGATTGGCTAAGTAAAGAGTGATCTCGGACAATGGGAAATCTGTAAATTCTATATTTTGGGTGACGACCACATCATCGGTGTCTCGTTCACAAATCAAAGTGGCTGTCTGATTTTCGTTCACTGTAAGCTTCCAAAATTGGATATCTTCATTGCGAACGTGGTCATGAATTTGATAGGAGGCGATCGCATCAATTAACCAATACGCTTCCCCTTTTTCTGCCATGTACTGCACCCCTTCGGTGTATTGCAGTAGTCCTAAGCAATGCTTGAATACTTTTTGAGAACCAATAAAACATCCTAACTCTGATGCGGTTAAGGTAGATGTACTCATTTTCACTCCTTCTTTGTGTTAATTTTTATTACAATTTCTGGTTTGGAGAGGGTGGAAGAGCCCACCCTTCTCTGTGGCTTAAAATTCTTCGTCGCCATAAGTATTAAATGGATTTACCAGTTCGTGTTCATGGAACCAAACCAGTTCACGGGTTCCGTTTGTCCCTCGGATTCCATACATCCAATACGGAGCTTCTTTTAACCCGTTTCCAGCATCAGAAACATCTTCGACAAGGTCTAAGGCTGAAATACGGTAGAAATAATAACTATCCTCAAAAGGGATACTATTATCTTTGCAATAGTTCCAATCACGGGCTAAGGCTACTTCCTGCCCGAAGCTGAATTCAGGTTCTGTGTAGTCCTCATAAGGAAATCTCGGTTGAAAAGAGATTTCTATTTTCTCAATGGGAATGAGATCCGGTTCTGAACGGAACTCAATATGAGGAAATCCTTGGTGTTCTACAATGTCTGCAATGTATTGTGTCATGATAAAAGTTAGTAAAGATATTACGATGAGGGCTAGAAACTGCAATTTAACTAGCTCTCTCTTTTTTTTGTTGAAATAGCAAACAATATTTTTAACTGAGAAGCGCACATCGGCGTACATCCTGCTGTCCCTCGCCTTTCGGCTGCTAACAGGTTAAGGGGCGCATTTCTAGCAGTTGCGCTATCTGCTTTTTGGTTGCTATAGCACTATAGTAGCATTACTTTTATGAAAAGTCAACTATTTTAATGCTACCTGTGCTATGGTTGTATTAACAATGTTTATGTCAATCCAAAATGATCTATGACACTTAAATCAGACAAAGAAAGAATTTCCGTGTACCTTGATACCGAACTTAAAGGATGGTTAAGTCAAGAAGCAAAAAATAAAAATCGCTCAATGAGTAACTATATTGGCACAGCACTAGAGCGAATAAAGAAAGGTGAGTTGACATTGGATATCTAAAAACATATTAGATATCACGATCATCTACAATTACCTTTCCTTCCTTGACTAGAGAGAGGACAGTCTCAATATAATTACTCATGGAACGATTTCGTTTTTGGGACTCGCTTTCAACCCACTCTTTTAATGTCGAATCTAAATAAACAGATATTCTGATTTTGTCTGTTGCCAAGGCCGTTACACTAACTCTTCAGTAGCATTGTTACACCATAGTTCTTAATTCAGGTAGCTCCATTTATGATTGACTGTAGTTGTAAAGTAATGCTACTTTGATGGTGTAACAGTTCAGATTCGACCAAGTTAGTAAGCAAAGCAATCCAATAGAACTTAATGTAAGGAGGTATAAAGTAGGTCACTTCAAAGAAGATTTTTGAGTAAAGTAACCCTGGTCAACTTGAAAATCATAAAAAAACTGGCTGACCCCCGTGGCTACTAATCGCAAGAACCAATTAGAGGTCTAACCAACAGAAAACGAATAAATATATACCTCCATTGTATCAAGCGATGTTTATCCACCAACGGGTTCAGCCTCGCAACCATACTCTGGAGCAATAATCAATGACTGCCACAATGCACATTGGTCAATTTTGTGCTGCAACGCAACCATCTGAAACTTACACAGAGCAACGAAGACAACGCCTTGAATGGCTGTTATCCAATAGCCTACCCCCGTTACCCGTTGCCCCATACCAAGACCCGCACCGATACCACAAGGTCATCAAAGCATCGAATACAAGGGGGGCACATTGCCCGTTAAACCAGGATTTACGACCAATTCCCCTATTCACTGGCAAAAATCCATCATTCTTGGATGCTGACGGGAATCCGCATCTAATTAACCACCATATCTATCAATCACGACTGCCAAGCAAGAAGGAACTGAAACGCTGGTTTAAACACCCAGATAACGGTATCGGCACACTAGGAAGCGATCGCATAAAGTGGATCGACATCGATTCCAAGCAATTCCGCTCACAGGAGGAGTGCGATCTCCGTTTCCAAACATTGCTCGAACAACGACCAGAACTGAAATTGACCCTGTTAGAAAAGACCCAATCCAAGGGATATCGGATTGGGGTAAGGGTTGATAAGCAGACAAAATTTACGAATTTTAGCCTGAGTCCTGGGGGAAACCATGTCGGGGAATGTTTAGGAACCGGACGCTTTACTGTCTTATCCCCAACGATGGGTATTTCAGGTACACCATATCAATCTCTCAATTGCCCAAAAACCCTACTAGAAATAGAAGAGATCGATTTCCTCTATCCTACTAAAGCTAAATCGTCTCAAGCCCCCATAACACCTAAAAAGAATGTAAAAATTTCTCCTGTTGCCCTTCCTGGCAGTATCCCCCTCGAAATGCTCGGCCATGATGAGAGTCACCGTGTCCTTAATGGTGAGGACATCAAGAATGATCGCTCCGATTCCTTAACCACTGCGATCGCTGAATGGGCGGGGTGGTTCCACTGGTGTCATAGTAACAATATCCCCGTTTCTGGCACTGTCGAGAACCTCGCCCACTACGCAGGGGAGAAACTCGGAATAGACGGCGATCGCATTAATCGAATCTTAGCCACCATTGACTTAGAACAATGCCACCCCGCCGCACATTTCCGTGGTGGTGACGAGGCCTGCTGGCGTAAAGTTCGTCGGTTGGATTATCGCTCTTACAATGATAACTGCCCCGATTCTATCAAAGAAGCAATCTCAGGTGGACATCCTCCCAACCGCAATAATAACAATGGTGGTAACGGCGGTGGCGGGGGTGGCCACAACGGGGATGGCTTCCTGCCAGAACGCAATAAGTGGAATTCTCCTGAATCCTGGAATGGTGAACTGGGTTATTGGAACGTGGTTCGCCGTAACAAAATCGATGCAGAAACAGGGGAAATACTTGATGAGAAAGAGACTGTCAGAGTATTCGTCCCTAAATGTAACTTTGACCTCGAAATTGAACGAGAACTCTCTGATGGTGAAGGTGGGGGCTTAGTTCTCCAAGTGAAGCGTTCCATCGATGACAAACAGCGACGGGTCATTATTGGCTCAACGGAAAGGCTAACGGTAAAAGAATTCAACTTGGCACTTACCAAAGCCTATAAAGCAGGAATTATTTGTAATCTCAAGACTGACCAGTTAAACGGTCTAATACAGACGAAACTGATTCATTACCACGATAGAGGTGGTAAAGTATTCAAACTGGCTGACCGTATTGGCCAACAAAGTGATGGGACTTGGGTATTCAGCGATCGCCAAATGAATGATAAAGGGATTGCCACCACCGAACACAAAACGAGAACGGTGTACAACCCCAATCTTGGCTATGAGGACCACATTAGTGTCCCCGAACTTGTAGACCCTGATTCTAACGCACTGACTCAATTACTGAGGGCGATGCACCGGTTCCACGGGGATTCTCAGATTGCCCCTGCGATCATAACCTTGGGTTGGTCTGTGGCCTGTCTCCACTTTCAAGAGATTATCAGCATTGAGAAGCGGTTCCCATTACTGAACTTGTTTGGCGACCCTGGCTGTGGGAAGACCATCATGGCGGAAAATGGTTTGGCGATCTCCGGATTTGTTCAAGGTGCCGGAAGCTTCTGTAAAGTCACAGAATCGGCATTGTATGAGCATCTGAAACTCAGTGGCTCCTTGCCGTTATTGTGGGATGACCCCGACAAATCTCCTTGGTTAGATACCTTAATTCAAAGGCTTTACAATGGTAAGCCAAGGATGGTACGGGGGAATAGCCAATCGCCTCATACATCCTTGATGATAACCTCTAATCACGTCATTGGCGATGCTAAACCAGCAACATTAAGCCGTATCCTACCTTTGGCGATCTTCCCCTCAACGGATGGGGATAAGAATGCTTGGGATGACCTTGTAGAAGCACAGAAAGGGGCTTCAGGGGCTTTACCTGAGTTAATTGGACTTGGATATCCTTCCGAGGAAATCAGAGCCTTAGCTAAGGATTTACGACCGCTTCTCCCCCATGCCCATTGTCGTGTCGCTGATTCAATAGCCTTGGTATTGCATTACGCTACTGCTGTGTGTCGTTTAGCAGGATTTGATGAGCAGCGTATCATCGAGTATGTAAAAGGAACTGTGTGTAAGACGGCGAACGATGCTGATTCTGCCTCAGATTCCCTGACTGACTTCTTAGACAAGATTTCGGCGTTACATTCTCAGAGTGTTGTTGGAGAATGGAATATCCGCCTTGTTACCACAAGGACTGGCTTTGAGGGGTTGGCTGTGAATATGTCCTCAGTTTGGGCCAAAGTCGATGGGACTTACAAAGTGCCTTATTCTCGCAAGGTAATTGAATCTCAGATTGCTCAAGCTGGTGGTGTTCTCAAGTCAGCACAAAAATTCTATCGAAGTGAGGATGAGGTTAAATCTTATCGGCGATCTCTTGTTAATGGCCACAACGAGAGCGTGGATTACGTACCACCGAAGCCTCCCGAAGAAACGACACGGAAATGCGTGTTGATTCCTCTTAGCCTCGTCAAAGATTTTATCTCATCGTGGCGCGGGGATGATTCACCGCCGGACGGTGGTGGAGGTGGGAATCGACCACATCCAGATCCAATTTCACCGATTGATGGTGGGTATTCTGTTACCACGTCTGAGGATGATTCAGTTGCCAGTTACCAGTCCAATACGCTTATGGTTGGGGATTTAAACCCACAACCAACGCAGACTACTAATTGTGAACAATCATCAGTTAACAGTAATCAGGCAACACAATTTAGTAGGGGACTTAAACCCAATAAGAAAACAACACTGGTAAGGAGTGACTGTTCATTGGTGACTGTTAATGGTAACTTATCAGAAACAGGTAACTTTGAAAACAACGATTATACAACGGTTTCAGACGATGAGTCTAATTCTAGTTACCCATTTTCTGAACATACTCAAAACTTGGAAGAGGAAAAAGACCAGAGAGTAGAAATGCTCATCAAAGACAATGGTGGGAAAATTGCCTTAGAAAATGATGCCACATTCTCTGAGGAGGGAACTACAAATGAGACCAATAGCTGTAACCCTGATATAATCGAGACTGTATCTGTTCCTACTGATGAGTTATCTTCTGAAACCAAATCCGAAAATGAGGTAACTGAAATTCTGGACTGGGATAACGTGGTGGCTGACATTGATCACCACATGGACCGTCTGGGTTGGGACACCGAAAAAGGCCAACAGTATCTAATTGAGCGATACGGTGTGATATCTCGGTTAAAACTTAGCGATCGCCAACTCTTAGAATTTCTGAGGGCTCTGAAGTCACTGCCTACATTCACAGTGGGGCAAACGGTGCTTTTTCAGGGAGTTTGCGTGGTGATTGAGCGATTTGTGAACGACATTGTGGCAGTGGTGAGGTCATGGGAGAATCCCAAGGAGAAGGCTGTGGAGGTGGCTGTGGTGCATCTGAGTCCCACCTTGAGTTAACAGGGTTATTTCCGCTTCTTTCGGTTGCGTTTACGAGATGCTTTCGCCATTTTTTGACGCTGTTTACGCAAGGCTTTCTTTTTTGGGGAAATAGAGCCACTAGCTTCTTTTGCCTCTTCTAACAGTTGCTCAAATAGCAATTGTTCAAAGGGGGGTGTAGCCGAAAAATCTGAAGAAATTGCTCAGAAAATTATAAGTTGTTAATCAGATAATGACTTAAATTTCGTAGCAGTGTTTGATGTCTCGTTGAGGAAATCGAACCAATTAAACCAATAACTTTTCTTTTAGGAAGAAGCGCAAGAAAACCTAGTCTAATAACTGAAGATGAAACTAACCCACTGGAAACAAAATCTGAATCATGAACAGAAATTATCTCGTCAAAGTCTTTAATATACTGATTTAACTGTGTGCTAATTCCACAAACTAAATAATCTTTATACTTTGGCATGATACGAAGGATAAGGACAGGACGATTTTTCCGGTTTCCGTCCGCTTGTGTAATTGAAGCTAGAACGACATCAGCTTCCTTCATAGTCAGGATTGAATTCTTTAATTTGTTCTAAAGTGTATTCTGGTTCGTTTTCATCATAAGCAAGATTCAATCCCTGTAAGGATAGATTAGACCACTCATCCTTCGTTTCGATACTTTCAAGTTGACTGTCCGAAGGAATAGGAGTCACTAATAACTGAGTTCCTTCGGGGAAAGATAAGGGGTTTAATAGCTCAATCTTGCCATTTTTGACAATGGCGCGCGCTGGAGAAGTCATTGAACTTAGATTTAAGATTTAGACCAATTTCATTGTAGACCATCTTTAATATCCCACCCGAAGAAACAACGCAAAAATGCGTGTTGAGTCCTCTTGCCCTTGTCAAAGATTTTATATCATCGTGGCGCGATGATGATTCACCGCCGGACGGTGGTGGGGGCTTGACGGGGTGACAAGAGTTGGAAAAGGCTCACCATGAGGGATTTAGAGATCAGCGATCGCTTTTTAAAATGAATTTTGCCCCTAGAGTAAATAGTACAA
>JASJEA010000057.1 GCA_030064935.1 Crocosphaera sp.
TTAAAAAAAATGTTACCTTGACTATCAAGAGAAACACTACCGTTACTAGCATTAGTAACTTCTGTAATCTGGAGAATTTGTCCATGAGTATCGATATCATTTGCTAATAAATCTGATCCTAGGATACTCAAAGAGTTGTTTGTTTGTGTAACAAAGTGATCGTCGTAGGCTTGAGGAGAATGATTAATTTCTATTGGTTCAATGGCAACATTATCAATGGCTTGAAAATCCGTTTCATCAACCCCATCAGTCCAAAACACCAGCGCAATATATTCATATCCACTGCCAAAGTCTAGACTATCCCAAGAAAAAGTTTTCCAATCAAACTCCTCAGTGGCTATATTATCGGTATCGAGTAAAGTGTCAACATTAATAGGGGAGCCATCTAAACTTATAACAGAGGCATTTTTATCCCAATTGCCAATTTTAAACTCACCATCAATACCATAAATTTTTAGTTTTAAGGTGTTATCAGCACCTATATTAGTTGCATCAAAACTAATCTTTTGTGCCCCTTGAGTAATCCCATCATCATTTATAACTTGAATTAAGCCTCCTGCACCAGTATTGTCGGTATAAGCCCATTCATTAGTTCCATCAAAATTCCATTTATGTTTTTTGGGTACAATCCAACCGATTCCAGCATCTGTAGAATAAGTTGTGCCTGTATTGGAGTTGAAAATATTTTCTTCATTTGTTGTAGTGAAACTTCCGTTCCCAATTATATTACTACTTTCAACAATGTCACTATTGCTAATAATAGGAACTTCAACGTTGATTGTAACAGTGGCAGTGTCAAAACTTCCATTACCGTCACTCACTGTATAATCAAAGCTTGTGGCTCCAGAGAAGTTAGCATCAGGAGTAAAGGTGATGTAACCGTTACTATCCAGAAAAACCTCCCCATTGAGAGGATTATTAACACCAATTATTTCTAAGGAATTGCCATCAGCATCGCTATCGTTAACTAACAAATCTTCTTTAAGAATTGTTATTGTTTCGTTTTGTTGGATGTTAATGCTATCATCAGATGCAACCGGAGTTTGATTTTCATAAATCCTAATATCAGAAAAAATACTTTCTGCATTAGGGTTATCAATATCATGATCGTTAGCAAAAGTTAGATAAGAAACATCTCCAGTAAAGAAGTCTCCGACTCTGATACTATAATAAGTCCAAGAATCTTCTGTGGAAATTTGATAATTATCAAAATCGCTAATTCCCCAATTTTGCGTTCCATACAAATTAAAAAAGGAATCAGGACTTAGATTATCATCAATATCAAACCCAAGACCATGTATCTCCCCTTCTGCAGAACTTTTAAACTTGAATTCTAAAATAGAATCGGCCGTAATGGTGTAAGAAAAATCAACTTTCTTCCAACCATTACCCACCAATTTTAGAGTAGAACCATTATCCTCAACAGTCGTATCTAATTGAATATCCTGATTTTCGCCATAGGATTCCAGCATCAAGTTGTCGAAATTTAATACATCCTGACTCATAATTTTCCGTCTCTATTAATTTGTTTGATTTCCTTACAATTAGAATGCCCTTAATTAAGCTAAATAATTAAGTATTAGCACTAAATTTTGTATAACTTGGTATCAAGCTTAGTTAAGTATTTATAATGTAAATACGATAAAATCAGCAAAAAAAATCCATTTATATGTCTAAAACATAGAATCATAAGTGATCTTACTCCATGATTATCAGGACTCTATTAAATTGCCCTGAATTATACATAGAACATTTAAGTAAAATTACTTGACTTAAATGTTCTATGTATAGATATAGTTGATTAATGTAAAAAACTTGTAGAATAGTCTGTAGTGTCAGTCCTTGCTCAAAACAATCTAAACATTCACGGCTATAAGTATTAATGTCTTTTCTAAAAAATAAAGCGATCTCAGGTTCTATCTGGACTTTAGTTGGGTATGGTGGCGGACAAGTTTTTCGTTTAGGGGCTAATCTTATCCTTACTCGGCTTCTAGTTCCGGAATTGTTTGGGTTGATGGCTTTAGTAAGTACATTTATTCAAGGTTTACAACTTTTCTCAGATCTTGGAATTAAACCAAGTATTATCCGTAGTCCAAGAGGCGATGACCCCATTTTCCTTAACACTGCTTGGACCTTACAAGTTATTAGGGGCTTTGGGTTATGGATAGGATGTTGTCTTATTGCTTGGCCTGTCTCCCAATTTTATGGCAATCAGCAACTGCTCTGGTTAATTCCTACCGTTGGATTAAACACAATTATGTCTGGGTTTAACTCCACATCTTTAGCGACTCTTAACCGTAAATTAGAGATTGGTAAACTAACAATATTAGAATTAGGAGTCCAAATATTAACCCTGAGTATAATGATTGTCTGGGCTTACTTCCAAAGATCAATTTGGGCCTTAGTTGTGGGTAACTTAGTGTCTGTATTTCTCAAAATGGTTATGAGTCACAGACTTGAGCCCAACATATCTAATCGTTTTGTCTGGGATCAAAAATCCATTAAAGAAATTTCTTCTTTCGGCAGTTGGATCTTTATCTCAACTGCTATGACTTTTCTCGCCAATCAAGCTGATCGCATTCTTTTAGGAAAATTATTATCTTTAGAAATCCTAGGAATTTATACCATAGCCACAACCTTTTCTTTTCTTCCTCAACAAGTTGTGAGTAGGCTCGGTGTGATTATTCTTCCTCTAGTGGCTAAAAACCAGCATTTACCCAGAAACAAACTCCTCAATAAAATTTTAAGAAAACGCCGGCTCATTCTTATTGTTTTAGCAACAATTGTTGCCGGTCTATTTTGTGGTGGAGATTTAATAATACTAACTCTTTATGATGATAGATACAAAGATGCTACCTGGATGCTTCCTATATTGTCACTTGGTATTTGGCCTGTAGTGCTAAATGTGACCATAAGAGATGCTTTAATAGCGATTGGTAAGCCAAAATATCTGGCATGGTCTAATATTTTAAAATTTTGCTATATGTTGATTATGTTACCTTTAGGTTATTATTTAATGAAACTTCCAGGGATAATTATCTGCGTTGCATTCAATGATATTCTGCCTTACTTTGTTTTTAGCTACGGTCTATGGCGGGAGTCTTTATCTCCCATTAAACAGGACATTTTGGCAAGTTTTGGGTTAATCTTATTAATTATCTGTATTCTTGCTACTCGAAACCTCTTAGGATTAGGCTTGCCTCTTAGTAATTTCATAGAGATATTCTAGAAAGATATCTGAAAATAAAGTATTGTTTTATTGATCTAAATCGAAAATTTATGCAAATATGAAAAATATCTTAGTAACTGGTACAGCAGGATTTATTGGGTTTCATGTAACTATAAAGTTATTGAAAGATGGTTATAGAGTTATTGGTATTGATAATCTCAACTATTATTATGATGTTCATCTAAAAAAAGCTCGTCTTAAACAGCTAGAAACTTACGATGTATTTGAGTTTCACCAAGTTAGTATAGCAAATCGAGATAATATTTCTCAGATATTTACTGATCACGAATTTAATTATGTTGTTCATTTAGCTGCTCAAGCTGGGGTTCGTCATTCATTAGAAAATCCTTATGCTTATGTTGATAGTAATCTAGTAGGATTTGTTAATATTTTGGAAGGATGTCGTCATAATAAAATAGAACATTTAGTCTATGCTTCATCCAGTTCAGTTTACGGAAAAAATAGAAAAATTCCTTTTTCAACCAATGATAATGTTGATCATCCCGTTAGTTTATATGCTGCTACAAAAAAAGCTAATGAATTAATGGCTCATACCTATAGTCACTTATACGGTATCCCAACAACAGGATTGAGATTTTTTACAGTTTATGGTCCTTGGGGGCGTCCGGATATGGCTTATTTCCTATTTACAAAAGCAATATTAGAAGATAAGCCAATTAAGGTATTTAATTATGGTAGGATGAAAAGGGATTTTACTTACATCGATGATATTGTAGAGGGAATTGTTCGTGTCATAAATCAAATTCCCCAACCTCTGAGTTCATCAGTTCCTTACAAGATTTATAATATTGGTAATAATCAACCAGTAGAACTTGGCCAATTTATTGAGGTATTAGAAGATTGTATCGGTAAAAAAGCGATTAAAGAGTTTCTTCCTATGCAACCGGGAGATGTTCCTCTGACTTACGCTGATGTCGATGATCTTATTAAGGATGTGGGATTTCATCCTCATACATCATTGGAAACAGGCTTAAAAAAGTTCGTTAGTTGGTATAAAAATTATTATCACTGTTAGAAATTAACATATATAAATTTACATTAAATTATAAATTAAAAAATAAATTTTATGAGTCCTCAAGCCCAAATTATTATTTTATTATGGCTGCCCATTGTTACATTTATATTTATAAACTTTTCTCCTAGAAAAGCAGTTATCATCAGCTTTTTAGTGGCTTGGTTATTTTTACCACAAAGGGCCGGGTTTTCGTTCCCTGGAATTCCAGACTATACTAGGATTTCAGCAACTTGTTATAGTATTTTATTCTTAACCTTTATTTTTGATTTTCGACGAATTCAAACCTTTAAATTTAATTGGCTTGATTTGCCAATGCTAATTTTGTGTATTTCTCCTTTTTTTTCATCTACAACCAATGGTTTAGGCTCTTATGATGGACTTTCTGAAACTTTATCACAAACTGTCCGGTTCGGCTTACCCTATTTCCTTGGACGAATTTATCTGAATAATTTATTAGGTCTAAATCAGTTAGCAAAAAGTATATTTATTAGTGGATTAATTTATATGCCTTTATGCCTGTATGAAACCAGAATGAGTCCACAACTTCATAGAATTGTGTATGGTTATTTTGCCCATAGTTTCGCTCAAACTATACGATATGGAGGTTTTAGACCAACGGTTTTTATGATACATGGCCTAGAAGTAGGAATGTGGATGATGGCCGTAACTTTAATCGCAATTTGGTTATGGCAAGCAAAAGTTATCAAGAAAGTAGGGCCTCTACCTATGACTGGAATAGTAATGGCGTTGATTATAACATTGATATTAGTCAAATCTACTGGGGCTTATTTATATTTTATATATGGTCTTATTATCTTATTTTTTGCCAAAAAAATACGCAATAGTCTCCCCCTACTAATACTTGTTATAGCTTTATCTAGCTATTTGTTTTTTGCCTCTACCGGAAATGTTACGATTCAAGCTGCCGAACCAGTTCTATCCGCAATCTCCAGTAATATTTCTGAAGCGCGAGCACAATCTCTACAATTTAGACTAGAAAATGAAGAATTATTAGCAGCAAAAGCTCTGGAAAAACCTGTTTTTGGTTGGGGAGGATGGAGTCGAAGTCGCGTTTATGATTACAATTGGGAGGGAGAATTAGTTGATATTTCCGTAACCGATAGTTTATGGATTATCATCTATGGGAGGAATGGAATGGTGGGGTTAGTTAGTTTGTATGCAGCCTTTTTTATCCCTGTGTGTATCTTTACCTTAAAACGCTATCCTGCTAAGTTCTGGTTTCATCCTCAAGTTGCGCCGACAGCGTGTTTGGCCGTTGTCATTACCTTGTATATGTTAGATAATACACTTAATGCTCTATTTAATCCAATTTTTGTTTTGATTTGCGGAGGTATTACAGGTTTGGTTATACAAGTACCCAAACACCGAAAACGCTTAAAAAACTTCCCAGTGAAGACAAAAGAATTGTCACTCAAAACTGTTAAAAATTTGTAGTAAAGAAGTCTTGATATATTAAAAATGACGAATACTGATAGTCATCAACTTTTAATTTCTAAACCAACATTTTTGGTCGGTGCTGAGCGTTCTGGAACAACAGTTTTAAGATTAATGCTCTCTCATCATCCTGATCTTGCCTGGTCATCAGAATTTGAGTATGTAGTCGACAAAGTGAGTGATGATGGAAATTTTCCTAACTTGAATCAATATTATGAATGGTTAGAAACTGTTTCAAGTTTTCAATATGTAACATTTTTAAGTGTTAATCGCGAACTTGACTATATTCAACTGGTTAATAGTTTTTTATGGCAATGGAAGAATCACAATCAGAAGAAATTAGTCGGGGCAACTGTACATCGTCATTTTGATAGATTATTAAAAATCTGGCCAGATGCGCGTTTTATTCATTTAATTAGAGATGGTCGAGATGTTGCTCGTTCTTGTATTGGGATGGGATGGTCTGGAAATGTTTGGACAGGTGTAAAAAGATGGTTAGAAGCTGAATCTTTATGGAATAAACTTAAATCCCAGATACCAGACGATAGATATATAGAAGTAATTTATGAGAATTTAATCACTGATCCCGTAGACACTTTGACAAAAATTTGCAACTTTTTAGGCTTAGAATACCATCCACAAATGTTGGACTATGATCAGGATACGACATACGACAAACCAGATGCTCAATTAGTTCAGCAATGGCAACAAAAATTATCTGAGCATGAAATTAGATTAGTCGAATCAAGGGCTTCTGAGCTACTCAGAAGTAGAGGTTATGAATTGAGTGGTTTACCCTATCTAGAAATCAGTGGATTAGCTGAAAAACAATTAAAGCTACAAGATTGGTGGTTTCGTGTACAGTTTCGGATGAAAAGGTATGGTCTAAGCCTATTTATTGCTAATTACATTTCCCGGAAGCTACAGATTAAACCGTGGCAAAAGCAAATAAGAATAACCATGAATAAAATAAATAGACAATATATAAAGTAAATGACTTTTTAATTTAGCCCCATCTTCTAGGTTTGATTGGGTGATTAAATTATGGACAAAATAAAGTCTCCTTAGTTTTCCTTCTTGTTACTGGATTAGTTCCTGTGGCAATTTCACATAGTTTTTTTTCTGTATCCAGACGCAGCAAGACATCTGTAAAATCTGCCCCATCAATCACTGCTCCATTAAACAAGGTATTAGTCGCAAATGCTCCTTCTAAAACGGCATTAGTGAAGTTAACACGAACTAATCTAGCTGACTCTAAATCAGCATATCTTAAATCTGCTCCTTCAAAATTTGCTCCTTCTAAATTGGATGCAAAAAACCTCACTCCTTGTAGATTAGCATGACTAAAGTTGGAACCCCGTAAGTTAGCGTGTTCAAAGTCTGAGTCTCGTAAATCTTGACCTGAAAAATCTTGATCAACTAAGTTTTGTTTGGCATAGTTTATACTCCAGGCTGGAGTAACTGGTTCGATAAAATAGATAACAACCGATAACAGCAGAACAACACAAACTCTCAAGATTGCTTTATGATCATTTATCTTAGTCATAATCTATAAATTGACTGATGTTACAATTATCTATTATTTTACTGTAAATTGATGACTTCTATTGGCAAAATCGCCGAACAATTTGTGGCTCAATGGCTAATATACCAAGGCTGGCAGATTTTACATGAGCGTTGGCGATCGCCTTGGGGAGAAATTGATATTATCGCCCAACACTGTAACACTGATGAGATTGTTTTTGTCGAAGTGAAAACGAGGAAAAGTAATAATTGGGATCGGGGGGGGATTTTAGCAGTAACCCCAAAGAAGCAGGCTAAAATTAGACAAACAGCCAATTATTTTTTAGGAGAATATACCCATTTAGCTGATCATTATTGTCGTTTTGATGTTGCTTTGGTGCATCACCAAATTGGGTATCAATCTTCTTCTCAGAATCCTCGTGCTGTTATTGAAATAGGTCAACCTATTTCATGGCAAGGTTATCAACTAAAATTATTAGAGTATGTTGAAGCTGCTTTTTAATACATATCGGAACTCAAAGGATAGTTTATCAAAATGGCAAAAGCAATTGACTACTCAACAAGTCGAAGAAATTTCTTCCATTGTAGATGAATCTCCTCTAAATTCACTATGGCCTGATCTTTTTTCTGGATCTTAAGATTAAGACTGACTTTCCTGTGTCTTTTCTATTGCTTTGGGAAGGGGACGAGGTTGATAATATTTAAAGTGTTGATAAACGGTTCTAGAAATGTCTTGAATAAGATGACGACCGGCTACATCGTTATAGGCTCTTTCAGCAAAAACTGCTCCGATATAACGCTTTCCTGTAGGCATATCAATGATACCAGCATCTCCAATAATGGTACCAATATCCCCTGTTTTATGAGCAATATTGGCCTGTTTTTCTAGCCCTTGAGGAAGTAGTGTTCTAGTGCGTGTTCCCTCCATAATAGTAATCAAGCGGTCACGGGATCTGGCACTGATTAAATCTCCTCTTTCTATCCGTGCTAAAAGCTTACTTAGATCCTCAGAACTCGTTTTATTCGTACCTTCTAAATCAGGTAAAATATTATTAATTTCAGTCTGTTTCATGCCCCATTCTTGAAACCTTTTATTGAGAACTTCTTTACCTCCTATTTGTTTGATTAACATTTCAGTGGCAGTATTGTCACTAATAACAATCATTTTTCTGGCTACTTCTAAAGCTGGGAATTTTTTGCCAACTTGCATATATTGCATATCCCCCGAACCACTAACCATCTCTTCTTTATTCATGGTTAACATTTGATCTAGATGAATATTTCCCGCATCAACTTCTTGAAAAAAGGCCACTAAAACAGGTATTTTAATGGTACTAGCAGCAGGAATAGATTCAGTCCCATGATAACTAACATAAGCCCCATTATCTAAGTCAATAAACCACGCTTGAGGTTTTACATTGGGATATTTAGCATCAAGTTTTTGTATTTTTTCTTTGAGTGCATTTAATTCTTCACTAACAGGGATTGTTTGTTGATTTTCAGGAACAGGTGACAGTTTTTCTTCAGTTTCAGGTTTTTCGTCAACTTTTTCACTGTTAGAATTAATAATTTGAGATGCCTTTAAATAAGCGGCTAAAATATCTTGAGGATTGATAATGGTTAAGGTTGTTCCTGCGATCGCTCCAATCCCAACTCCCATAATACCAATACGTAATACATACAAAAAGAGTTTTACTAATAAATTAGGAGAAGTTTTTTGAGACTGGTTTCGATATTTTCTCGGTTGACTAGCAACTGCCGATTTCGATAGTTCGTGTTTACTTTTGTTTCGTCTTCCTGAAACTACAGAAACTGAGTTGCGATTATTGTTAGCACTACGACGAGTCGTTTGTTTTGCTTTAGGAGAGGAACTACGAGAAGTTGGACGCGGCATAATTTCAGCTTATTTATATATCATTGATCTCACTTATGAGTTGAGACGTAAAAAATCACCTAGAGTTGCATTAACTCTAATTTGTTCAGACTTAATTTAGTTTCTGGCTGATTTAACAAACCAGTTGAGTAAACTAGCTCCAATCAACTTTAATTTCTTTGATAACTTCATTTCTATCAATAATTCCGATTTTATATCCTTTTTGTTTAGTTTCTTCTTCAGCAATACCATAGAGTGCTATTCCATTTATGATGACTTTAGCAATATCTGTATCATTACTTTTGGCTAATTTTTCCAGAAGTTTGAAGATCCTTTCTCGTTTTTTATTTGAAGAAGATAAAAAATGTTCTATGGCAGACAATCACCAAAATAAGATAAAAGATTTAGAATCTAGACTTAGTAAAGTAGAGGCTATTATAAAAACGAAAGATTATTTAGGAAAAGAACAAATTGATACTAATTCTATTCAAGTGAATAATCAAGATATCGAAAAGGTATAAATTATTTAACTTTTAAAACAGTAAAGCAATTATATAAAATCAACTAAAATTAATCCATTAAATAATAATAAAATCAATGAAATTTTATAGAAACCATTGATTTGATAAAGATAATTGTTAACTTATAAGACAATATCTTAAAAATATGAAAAAAGACTTAAAATATTGCAGCCTTTGGGAACACTTTTCCTAGACTTAAAAAAGAAAAGACAACAAAAATAAATGGTTAGCTATTTATCTTCACAATAGTTAATCATTCGACTGGCTATACTCACACACTCAATAAAAATCATGGAAAGACTGAGGAGAAATCACAGGAAATTAGGGGATTTATTGTTTAAAAAAATACCCCATTCTATGCAACCATTAAAGCACATTTTGACCGCTTTTTCTTTGGGAATTATTGCTATAGAATCTACTGTCCCAGTGTTAGCTAATTCCCGTAATAATCAAGAAACTATCAATTGTGATATGTTAATCGTAGGAGCAGGTTTAGCTGGTTCTGCGGCAGCTTATGAAGGTTTATTGGCAGGAAAAACCGTTTGTTTAACCGAGATTACCGATTGGGTTGGGGGACAAATCTCCTCACAAGGAACCTCGGCCCTAGATGAAGGAAAAAAACAACGATCACAACAATATTTTCCGAGAGGATACAATACATTAAGAAAGAACATTGCTCGTCTCTACAATCGACAAAATCCTGGAGAGTGTTGGGTTAGTGAAAGTTGTTTTCTTCCTTATCATGGTCATCAGTTATTATCTCAACAATTAAAAGAAGCTGAACAAAGAGGAAGTGGGAGATTAAAATGGTTTCCGTCAACGGTGATTAAAGAATTACAATTAAGTGAAGATAGGAAATTAATTAAGAGTGCGATCGCTATTCAACATAGTCCCAAAGCTGGAACCTCTCACCTCAACAAAGAACCCCTTTCTAAAACCATTGAAGACGCTTATAGTTACGAAAATTCGCAACGGTTTAACAAGAAAATTATTCGTTTCGAGTCTAAGGCTAAAAAAGGAAGTCCTACCGATTGGTTTGTCATAGAAGCCACAGAGACAGGGGAAATCATTGCTTTAGCGGACGTTCCCTACCGTTTAGGACTGGACCCTCGTAACCATCTGAATCCCTCTTCTCCTACGGAAAAAGGCGATAACTACTGTGTACAAGGGTTCACCTATCCCTTTGCTATGCAACGGACAGCAACTCCTCAACCTCAGACAAAACCCTCCTTTTATGAACAGTACGAATCCTACTACGGTTATGACAGCGATCGCAGAATGGCCTACTTTGACCTAGTATTTACCTATCGACGTATCTGGAGTAACGAAAAAGGAAAATTAGTGAAAGTCGGGCCGATGAAGGTTCATGAACCCACCCCCGGTGATATTTCCATGCAAAACTGGATATGGGGGAATGATTATCGTCCCGGAACTGCTCAAGATAACTTAGTTTATAGTCGTAGACAACTCGAAAAAACAGGACAACTCGAACCTGGCGGTTGGAAAGGAGGACTACGCACAGATGCACTACGCAAAGGGGAAGAACTTTCTTTAGGGTTCTACTATTGGTTAGTAGAAGGCGTGACAGACTCTCGTTTAGGATATGGAGTTAAACGCCCAAGCCCTAACCATCGCTTCTTACAAGGGTTAGACTCCCCCATGGGAACTGCTCACGGGTTGTCCAAATATCCTTATATTCGCGAAGGAAGACGCATTCTTGGTAGATCTTCTTATGATCATCCTCAAGGGTTTGCTATCAACGAGATCGATATTTCCACTAAAGATTATTGGCATGATTTTTATCGCACTTCCTTACCTCGTCCGATGTATCAGTTGGTGTGGTCAACGATTGCTAATTTAGAATCGAAATTTGTTACCCCTAACGATCGCCCGTCTTATATGGTTACTCGACGCACTCATGCAACCGTTTACCCTGACTCCGTGGGAGTGGCCGACTATATGATCGATTTTCATCCTTGTATGGCCTTATCTCCCCCAGAAAAGCGCGGAAACCGAGAACGGCAAGGAGTTCGTATTGCTCACGGTGGGGCCCATCCGGCGCAAATTCCCTTAAGGGCGTTAATTCCCCAAAAAGTCGATAATTTGATCGTCTCAGGGAAGAGTATTGCCACCAGTCACATTGCTGCGGCTGCTTATCGGGTGCATGGGTTTGAATGGTCCGTGGGTGCTGCGGCGGGGACGTTAGCTAGTTTTTCCATAGAACAAGGAATTTTACCCTATCAATTAGTGGATAATTTGCCTCAACAAGAAGCCAAATTACAACAGTTACGGCAACGCTTAGAAAGCAATGGTAATCCTACCACTTTTCCCCGTGAGATGATGTTTAGTGCCCATCGTTAAAGTTACATCAAAAACCAGTTTTGTAAGGTGGGCAAAGTTTTCTACTTGAGAGGTTGTCCAGATAAACCTCTCATTTGCCCACCCTACCGTCTTAATATTTTGTTTATCAGTCTCTCACCTAAAGATTAACTATAATAGGGCTTTGGGACAACATAAGCCAAAACGAAAGGATACAATAACAGTGAGTCACACTAACTTAGATTTTTTAGCTCAAACCGATCCTACCCTTGCAGCCATCATCCAAGGGGAACTACAACGACAACGGGAACATTTAGAATTAATTGCCAGCGAAAACTTTACCTCACCAGCCGTTTTAGCCGCACAAGGTTCGGTGTTAACCAATAAATATGCAGAAGGACTCCCCAAAAAACGTTACTATGGGGGTTGCGAATGGGTGGATCAAGCTGAACAGTTAGCCATTGATCGAGTGAAAGAACTATTTGGTGCGGCACACGCCAATGTGCAACCCCATTCCGGGGCCCAAGCGAACTTTGCCGTCTTCTTAACCCTTCTCGAACCTGGGGATACTATCATGGGGATGGATCTCTCTCATGGCGGACATTTAACCCACGGTTCCCCTGTAAATGTTTCGGGAAAATGGTTTAAAGCTACTCATTATGGAGTCAATGCTGAAACAGAGAGATTAGACTATGATGCTATCTTAGAATTGGCTCGTAAAGAGAAGCCCAAATTATTGATCTGTGGTTACTCTGCCTATCCTAGAGTTATTGAATTTGAGAAGTTTCGGGCGATCGCTGATGAGGTGGGAGCCTATCTCATGGCTGATATTGCCCACATTGCAGGGTTAGTAGCCAGTGGCCATCATCCCAACCCCTTACCCCACTGCGACGTAGCAACAACAACCACCCATAAAACCCTACGAGGTCCTAGAGGCGGTTTAATCATGACCAATAACCCTGATTTGGGTAAAAAGTTTGATAAAGCTGTTTTTCCTGGGACGCAAGGTGGCCCCTTAGAACAAGTGATTGCAGCTAAAGCCGTGGCCTTTGGAGAAGCACTCAAACCTGAGTTTAAAGCTTATTCTGAGCAAGTTATCGCTAATGCCAAGTCCCTCGCCAATCAATTAATGGAGCGAGGATTTAAACTGGTTTCTGATGGCACAGATAACCATTTAATGTTAGTTGATTTGCGTTGCATCGAGATGACGGGGAAACAAGCCGATAAATTGGTCAGTGAGATCAATATTACAACTAATAAAAACACTGTTCCCTTTGATCCTCAGTCTCCCTTTGTAACCAGTGGCTTAAGACTAGGTTCCCCTGCGATGACAACCAGAGGGCTAGGAGTGGAAGAATTCGCAGAAATTGGTAATATTATTGCTGATTGTTTATTAAATAAAGAGAATGAACAAGTCAAGCAAGACTGTTTAAACAGAGTTAAAGCGTTATGCGATCGCTTTCCCCTCTATTCTCATCTCAATATTCCTCTTCCTGTTCTTACCTAAAAATCAAAATATCACCTGAGTTGATTTAACTCAGGTGATCCAAGTCTTAAAATTGAGCAAGACTAATTAAGAAAAACTACCTTGTTTACGAAACTGTCGAGAACCATTGCGCCCTGAATCTTCACGGGGTTTAGCCTTATTGACTCTCATGTTACGACCCATCCACTCAGCACCATCTAGGGTTTCGATGGCAGCAGTTTCTTGGTCATCATTTTCCATTTCGACAAAACCAAAGCCTCTAGGTCTTCCCGTTTCTCGATCGGTGGGAAGAGAGACTCGTTTAACAGTACCGTACTCACTAAATACCTCTGTTAAGTCATCAGAGGTAACATCATAGACCAAATTGCCTACATAAATCGTCATGGGATATCTCCAAAATGAGTTAGAAGTTTACGAGAGAATCAACTAAAATTTCGGAAACCCAGCAGCCGATGTAGACAGGAACAAACCAATTACTAATCACAACCAATGCTGAAACCGAACTAAACAAACTCTCAATCATTTATACCCTAGCATAGCCTGGGAAGCATAGGCATTGAAAACTGGTGGATTTTGTTACAAAATGAAATATTAAGAGTGAGTTAAAAGATTTTCAACACTATTTAATGATCATTGCTGCTTCTGGGGTCTGTTTGCACATCACTAGGGCCTCTCTGCCAAGTTCAAAAATCTCTTAGTTAAGAAGAGGCTCCAGGAAGCAGAGGAAGCATGGGAAGCAGAGGGGGAAATTAGCTTATTCTTAATATTCTAATCGTTTGCAGACAGACCCTAGAATATTAGCTGAAACTGTATCTCATGGACTGGTGGTGAACAAATGTATTCTATCGCGCCACAGTAACAGATTGATTCTCCCTTTTATAACAGGTTATAACCAGTGAGGGAGTTCTGAGTTATATAACCCGTTATAACCTGTTATATAAGTTCAAAGTTCATTTAACAGCAAACTCGGTCAATGGGCGAATATATTCAGGTTGAAATGCAAGGACAATTTTATCTTTAGGAATTCCTGCGTTTAGTAAGTCAGTGGCGATACCTTCTTCTATTCCATCTCTTTGTATCCAGATTTTATCGTCAATAATTTGCAAATGAACTAAACAACCATGAATTCTTTCTCTGTTTTCCCATCCTTCTAAAAGAATGAGATAATTATCAGAGTCTTTGTCTATGATGAGGAGTCGCTTGACTTCTCCTGTTGCATAGCGTAAATTAGCATAATAGCCCAAAGATTGAATAATAATGTCTCTCATTTTGTCTAACTTATCCATTTTAAAATCACTTCTTCAAGTGCATCAAAAACTAATAATTTAATACGTTTATTTTCTAATAAAACTTGACCGATGGGATCTTCAAATACCTCAACATAAGCTTCTTGATGAATGGCTAAATATAAAATTCTTTCGGGTTGTAGTTTGATTAATAAATCATAATAGAGAATATATTGACCTAGTGCTTTTTCTAAATCATCTATGGGAGATTTACTAACAAAACTTTTAATTTCAATGGCAATCTTTTGATTATCTCTTTCAGCAGCAATCAATTTTTCTGCCCCTAAATCAATGTATAAATCTCTTTTTCCCCAACGTATTACTAGGGGATCATGGGTGATTTCCCAACCATCTTTTTCTAAGGCAGTTCTGACGGTATCATGATAAATATCTTTGGCGGGCATTTCTGATAATTATCTATGATTAAGAATAATTATTATTTTAGCATTTTGCTTTAATCACACAAGGGCATAATATTATTATGCCCCTACGAGTTATGTTATTTGATGGACTTTTGACGTTTTGCTAATAAACCGGCACCACCCATAACTAATAATCCCATCAAGGTTGTGGGTTCAGGTACAGTTTCTGTTACTTGAGATTCCTCAAAAATAACCTCTCCAATTCCTGTGACGTTAGGATTACCACTATTCCCTGTAAAACTTAAGCGGATAAACTGAGCATTAGTAGGGGCAAAAGTAAATACTTCCGCAGTAGTAGGATTACTAGAGGGAGGAGTAGCAATAAATGAGCCAAGGGGAGTAGAACTACTAAAATCAGGAGTCAATGAAGCGTCTAAACTAAAATTTGTAATAGCTCCAGCTACAAGCTCAGCAAAGGCAAAGTTCCATAATCCTACGGTTTCTAAAGTTGCTATTTCACCAAAATCAAAGGTAATTGAGCCACTCGTACCCTGAAATCTTACGTCAGTGCCACCTGTAGAAAAATGGGTAGGACTTCCTGCTAAATAAGCATCAAAATCATCTCCTTCAGTATAGCCAAAAGATAAGCCACTTTGATCAAATGCTTGGGTTATAGGATCACTTAATGGAACACTAGCGGTAGCAGAGTCAGGAACAATAATCGTTCCTGCTTGTGCAGTTCCTATCATCCCTAATGATAATGCTGTGGTTGCGATCGCTGTTAAAGTATATTTGCTTCTCATTTTCACTCCTCATTGAGAAAATTTTGATAAGAATGGTTAAAAAATAGCATGGGGGGGGGATAAGTCAAGTATTTTGATAAAAATTAATTTTAAATAGAGATTATTGAAAGATTAAGGCTGAAAACGTAGGGTGAAAAATGTAGTTATCTAGATTCAGTGGTGAGTGAGCGATCGCTGGAAATAAGCAACTCTTTAATTATTTTGGCTGTAACCATTAGCTACTTCTGAAACCGTATCTCATGGGCTGGTGGTGAACGTATATATCTATTGCGCAACAGTAACAGATTGATTCTCGCTTTTATAACCTGTTATAACCTGTTGTTTATATTCAGTCTCAAAGGAGAGATGATTTAGTGGTGAGTGAGTGAGTGCTTGAAATAAGAAACTGTTTAATTATTTTGGCTGTAACCATTAGCTACTTCTGAAACTGTATCTTATGGACTGGTGGTGAACAAATGTATCTATTGCGCAACAGTAATAGTTAGAGAGTTCTGGGTTTTATAACCTGTTATAACCTGTTATCTAGATTCAGTCTCAAAGGAGAGATGATTTAGTGATTAGTGAGCGATCGCTTGAAATAAGAAACTGTTTAATGATTGTTGCTGTAACCATTAGCTACTCCTGAAACTGTATCTTATGGACTGGTGATGAACAAATGTATTCTATTGCGCAACAGTAATAGTTAGAGAGTTCTGGGTTTTATAACCTGTTATAACCTGTTATTTAGATTTAGTCTCAAAGGAGAGATGATTTAGTGATTAGTGAGCGATCGCTTGAAATAAGAAACTGTTTAATGATTGTTGCTGTAACCATTAGCTACTTCTGAAACTGTATCTTATGGACTGGTGGTGAACAAATGTATTCTATTGCGCAACAGTAACAGATTGATTCTCGCTTTTATAACCGGTTATAACCTGTTGTTTATATTCAGTCTCAAAGAAGAGATGATTTAGTGGTGAGTGAGCGAGCGCTTGAAATAAGAAACTGTTTAATGATTGTTGCTGTAACCATTAGCTACTTCTGAAACCGTATCTCATGGGCTGGTGGTGAACGTCTGTATCTATTGCGCCACAGTAACAGATTGATTCTCGCTTTTATAACCTGTTATAACCTGTTATCTAGATTCAGTCTCAAAGGAGAGATGATTTAGTGGTGAGTGAGCGAGCGCTTGAAATAAGAAACTGTTTAATGATTGTTGCTGTAACCATTAGCTACTTCTGAAACTGTATCTTATGGACTGGTAGTGAACAAATGTATTCTATTGCGCAACAGTAACAGATTGATTCTCGCTTTTATAACCGGTTATAACCTGTTGTTTATATTCAGTCTCAAAGAAGAGATGATTTAGTGGTG
>JASJEA010000148.1 GCA_030064935.1 Crocosphaera sp.
AATTAAATACCTGTTCATTTTGTTGAGCAAAATAGTCAGCGACTTCAGGGGAAAAACAATCAAAAATGGTCTTTCCTTGCACTTGATTGCGATCGCTAAAGCCGCTCCCCTCAGCAAATACCTGATTACAAAATAACAGTTTCATTGTGTATCGTTCCACCACAAATACGAAATCAGGGAGCGTATTTAACAACAGTTCTAGTTCTTGGGTTCGTTGGGCAACTTTTTGTTCTAAATAATAATTTTGTTGCCTTAATGCCTCATTTAATCGTTTAATTTCTTCTTCTGTTGCTTTTTGTTGGGTAATGTCTTCTGCTAATCCTGTAATACGGACAAATTCTCCTGAGTGATTTTGCACTGGAAATCCTCGATCCCTGATCCAGCGTAGAGTTCCATCGGGTCGAATAATACGGTATTCATGGTTAAACCTACCTTGAATCAATTTCTGGGACAAATCTTTTTCAATCAATACTCGATCTTCGGGATGAATGGCTTCTAGCCATTGCATGGGATGTTTATACATTTCCTCTGGAGTATAGCCCCAAACTTCTTCATAAGCAGGACTGACATAGAGACTTTTGTAATAGGTTCGATCAGTCATAGAAATATCAATAATCCAAAACACTTCATGAATATTTTCCGCCAGTTGACGAAATTTAGTTTCACTATCACGTAAAGCTGTTTCCACTTGTTTTCGTTGTGTAATTTCTCTAGAATTCGCTACTATACCCTTTATTTCTGGATTATCTAATTGGTTACTAGCTACGGTTTCCATCCAGATATAGTTACCCTGTTTGGTTTGATAACGATATTCAACGGTAATTATCTTTTCAGGTTCTTTGAGTAACTTAGAGAAGGTTTTTCCAACCCTGGTACGATCTTCAGGGTGAATCAAATTAAAGGTTCTCTGTTGCTGCATTTCTTCCATTGAAAAGCCATAAATTTGTTCCCCCGCAGGAGAATGGTACATTAATCGCCCTTGCCTATCGAAAATAGAGACAACATCAGTAGAATATTTTAATAAGGCTTGTAGCTTATTTTCGCTGGCTTCTCGTTGCTTTTCTGCTTCTCGACGAATACTCTCATTACGATAGGCTCTAATTAAGTTGGCACAGGTGGTTAAAAAAGGTTGTAAATAGTCGATGAGATCCTGATCGTAACCGTTTTTGCGGTTAGCAAGGCCCATTATTCCTGCTAAGTGATTATTTTGATAAAAAGGGAGTCCTAAAAAGGTATTAAGGGGAGCATAGCCTTGGGGTAAAGCACCAGGCTTGGAATCAGTGGCGGGGTTATTCACAATGACAGCTTTTCCTGTAGTAATCACAGCCCCAAATAGGCTCTTTAAATTATGAAATTCCATGTCTTGAGGGGCATTTTGAGCAGAGAATTTTCTCGTTTCTTCGTCCCAAGTAATATCAGTCAAACCTTGGGTTTTTAGAGAGGATTTTCCCCGTAATTTGATGTAGGTTTCTTCTACATAAGCTTGTTCTTGATCTGTGTAGAGAATTTCTCCCATAAAACCATATTCACTTTCGGTTAAGTTTAAAAAATTTTCTAATAAGTCATTAAATAATATTGTAGGATCAGTATTATTGATAAATTGGGATTGGGCTGAGCTAATTCCTTGTAGAAGAACATTGATTTTTTTGAGATTTAATTCTGCTTTTTTTCGTTGGGTAATATCTTCTGTAATACAGATTAAATATTCTGGCTCCTGATGTTCATCATAGAGAGGTATTTTGATCGTATGGGCGATAATTTTGCCCTTATTATCAATATTAATCGTTTCTTCAGGTATCTCTATCAGTTCCCTTTTACTAAAAGCTTCTCGATCTTTTTGTTCATAAAATTTAGCTTGCTCTAGAGGAAATAAGTCATGGACATTTTTAGTAATTACTTCAGAAGCAACCAGTCCAAAAATATCTTCACAGGTTTTATTTACCAACAATATTTGACCAAATTTTTCAGGTTTTCCATCTTTAACAAAAAGAGCAACTGGTAAATAGTCAATAATAGTTTGTAAGAAAGTTTTAGATTTTTTGAGAGCAATTTCTGATCGTCTACTTTCGCTAATATTACGAACAATAGCAACAACTTGTTCTTGAGAAAAAGGGACTAACCTCGCCTCATAATACTCTTCTCCTCCGGCCATGGATAAACTGTATTCCAGAGAAACTAATGTTCTTGATTTTAGTACCTTATCAATCGCTTTTTGCCACTTTTGAGCCACAGTATGAGGTAAAATATCTATCATGGATTTTCCCAAGAAAATGTCTGGAGAAACGTAAAGTTCAAACTCAGAAGAGGCTCTATATTCTAGGATAATACCATTACCATCCATGCGAAAAAATAAATCGGGAAGAACATCGAAAATTGCTTGTAATTCCGCTTTATTTTCGTCTAATTGTTTCTGAGTTTTTTTGATTTCAGTAATATCTCTTCCTTCAGGAATTAAACCAATAATTTTTCCTGTTTCATCTTGAATAGGTTTGAGAGAAAAATCAACTTCTATTTGATGGTTATTTTTGTCAAAATGGCTGGTTTCAAAGCGAACAATTTGTCCCTGTGCTGCTGCTTTAATACCTGCTTTTAATTGGCTTTGATGTTGAGGAGAATGATTCCACCAAGCAGTTTCCCAAAAAGGTTTACCCAGTACATCTTCTTCTTTAACTCCTACCAAATTCAAAGCCGTTGCATTGGCTGCAAGTAGATTGCCTTCTAAGTCAAGCAATCCGATAAACTGAAAGGTATGATTAAAAATTTTCAAGAAACTTTTCTCTAATTCCTGTTGTTTATTGGTATTTTTATTGAACTCTTTTAAACTCCATAATCTGCCCATAATTAATCCGAAAAAAAAGATGGTAATTATGGCTATATAAAATAAAATATCTAGCCTGATTTCTCCGAAATTTAGACATTGATTAAAAGAAAATTGTTTGATTAAAAAGAACATTGATAAAAAGCCCATAATTCATAAATCAGCAGATAGTAAAATAAAAAGTTTAACCAGTTTTGAAAGTTACTTACTATCAGTATTTTCTCCGTGTAAACACTTAATCCCCGATTTAAAAAATAAATTAATCCGTTAAAATACTGATTCTAATGCCATATCTGCTCGTTTAATCTGAGGTAGTGACAGTGAAAACCCTAGGATCTTGTGATAGTAATCAAGGTTAAGTATATCGGCCTGAATTTTAACATAGATGAAATTTTAAAAAATTTTAATTTATTCATGTTAACCAATTCATCAAACAGTCATGACGACAGGGAAAGGAATGCGAATGTTATTAGTAGAAGATGATCCCAATGACATCGAATTGATTAAATTAGCGTTAGCAAATTGTCAATTTGTGGATAAGATTGATATTGCTGAAGATGGAGAAAAAGCCCTTGAATACTTATTGGGAACACCAACCTCTCCTTTTTATCCCCAACTTCCTCGACTGGTGTTATTAGATTTGAACTTGCCTAAACTAAACGGCATTCAAGTCTTAGAAGCGATACGTAATAATTCTAGAACTAAAAAATTAGTTGTAGTAGTAATGACATCTTCCGCAGAAGACAAAGACCTACAAGCTTGTTATAATTTAGGAGTGAATAGTTATATCATCAAACCCTTGAACTTCCAAGAATTTAGAGACACAACCCAAAAAATTAGTAGTTACTGGATGATGTTAAATGAACCTCCCTTCTAAGGATTTTCCCCTAGACATCCCTTGACAGTAAAGATAACTAAAAACTAATATCATGTTGACATTGAAATCATGAACAGTATTAGGACAAGTATCCTTATTAAAGCCTAGACTCTTAGCTTGCTATTTACCAATTTGAAAGGATAACTTGTAGTAAAAACAGTCAATAACTTTACAGCAACGTTCTTTAACCTTTAAATTAACCTAACTTGTACTTTTTAACTGTAATGTTACAAAAATTATAATCACAAAGAGAATCAGAGTTTATGTGTGCCAACCTTTCTAACTCCATAGCCTCCAACAGTAAAGTTACAACCCCATTGCATCTATTATTAGTGGAAGATGTTCCTGAAGATGTAGAGTTGATCCTTTTCGCCCTCTCCAATGCTAAGGTTGGATTTACCTATGAAATTGCTGACACCGCAGCGATTTATCAACAAAAACTGCAACAACAAACCTATGATGCTGTCTTAGCTGATTATTGTCTTCCTGGTTTTAATGGCTTAAAAGCCCTGAAAATGCTACAACAATCAGAGCAAAAAATTCCGTTTATTTTAGTTACAGGAAGTTTAGGAGAAGAAGCAGCAGTTGAATGTATTAAAGCAGGAATTACAGACTACATTCTCAAAGAGCGTCTCTTTCGTTTACCCAATATTCTACAACGATCGCTCGACGAATTTGCCCTACGTCGACAACAACAAGAAGCACAACGAGAACGAGAAAAAGCAGAAGCAGCCCTGAGACAGAGTGAAAAAAGGTTTCGGGCTTTGATCGAAAATGCTACTGATATCATACTAATTGTCTCATCTACAGGTCAGTTGACCTATATTAGCCCCTCCGTAAAACGGATTTTGGGGTACGAGCCCTCTACTGTGTTGGAAAAATCCTTTTTTGATTGGATTCATACAGAGGAAAAACAAGAAGTGATGAAGATTTTTTGGGAATTGAGGGACAAACCCAATACCTCTTGGTCCCTGGGGGAGTTTCGGATTCGGAGCAATGATAATAACTGGATTATGTTAGAAGCGATCGCCAAAAACCTAGAAGAAGATCCCGCCGTAGGGGGATTTGTGATTAACTGTCATGATATTACCGAACGCTATCAAACCTCTGAAAAACTGCGATACGACGCTTATCATGATAGATTAACCGGTTTAGCCAACCGCTCAGCCCTTCTAAAACACTTGCAAAAATTGATTTCTCGAAAAACACGACGCAAAGAAGATCACTTTGCCCTCCTCTTTATCCCAATAAAAGAAAAACCAGAAACACAAAAAGAATACCCCAACTTCTACAAGTTGAGGGATGAATTTTTGTGTTTCACGACTCAATGATTTACTGATATGTTATAATTTGAGTAAGATATATCAAAAGCCTTCCGATGCTAGTTACTCAATCAATACAAATTAGAGGATTAAAAGCAGAGCAGTATGAAATACTGCGCTATCAATGCCGTTTAGCCAAAAATATGTATAATGTGGGACTATATAGCGTCAGACAGTTCTTTTTTGCTGAAAATCGGTTTTTAGCCTACGAATCAAATTACCATCATTGCAAAGACAATGAAAATTATGGCTTGTTGCATTCTCAAGTGGCCCAACAATGCCTCAAATCAGTAGATGAAGCATTTTCAGGCTTTTTTAAACTGCTAGGAATGAAAAAAGAGGGGAAATTAGCAGCAAGAATATCCTTAATTGTAGGAGTAAATGAAGGCTGGAAAACAAGGATGAATATTGGCCAAGTAAATAATCAAAACTTCTTTCAAATTCCTTTTCATGCCCTCAGAAAACAACTAGCCTACTTGTGCAAAAGATATGGAATTAATTACATTGAACAAGAAGAATCCTACACCAGTTTAGCAAGTGCATTAGATTTAGATAAGCTACCAGAATATAATGCAGATAACCCACAAACCTACGAATTTTCGGGGAAGAGAATTAAGAGAGGTTTGTATCGGACTTTGAATAAAAAATTAGTCAACTCAGATGTTAATGGTTCTGCTAACATTGGCCGTAAAAGTAAAGCCAATCTCTTTGAAAAGAGGGAGGTATTAGAGGGGCTGTTGGACGCTCCAAGACGATACTTTATCGTGTAAAGAATCCCCAACGCAAGGCGATGGGGTAGTTCAATGGGCTTTATCTTAAATTCTTTGATTTTTAAAGCTGACTCAATGAAGTTATTGTCTCAATAGGGTTTAAAATATAGAGTTGTGCTAAAAAAGGCTTTCCCTGAATCCATGAATACCACCACTAATGACAAAACCATTGTTAAAGATTATTTCAACGCCATAGGATTCGACCGTTGGCGTAGGATTTATGGGGATGGAGAAGTTAATAAAGTTCAAAAAGATATTCGCATTGGACATCAACAAACCATTGATACAGTTGTAGGGTGGTTGAAGGCTGACGATAATCTAACTAATCTTTCTATTTGCGATGCTGGGTGTGGTGTGGGTAGTTTAAGTCTTCCTTTAGCTCAAGAAGGGGCTAAAGTTTTCGCTAGTGATATTTCTGAAAAAATGGTCACAGAAGCCAGAGAAAGGGCGCAAAATACCCTCAAAGATGTGAGTAATGTGAGTTTTGCGGTACAGGATTTAGAAGGGTTAACAGGTACATACCATACAGTTATTTGTCTAGATGTTTTAATCCATTATCCTACCGAAGATGCAGCTAATATGATTAATCATTTAGCTTCTCTAGCACAATCTCGTTTAATCCTTAGTTTTGCCCCTAAAACTCTCTGCTTAACCTTACTCAAAAAAATTGGTGAGTTTTTCCCTGGACCAAGTAAAACAACTCGCGCCTATCAACATAAACAAAAAGATATCATAGAAATACTAGAAAACAATGGTTTTAAAATTCAACGCAAAGATATGACTAGCACTCGTTTCTATTATTCTCGCATTCTTGAAGCCGTCAAGGAATAACTTCTCAGTAACTATAATGTTAGAGTGCAGGGGCTTAATAATATTAAGCCCCTAGCAATTTAAAGAAAATAATTGGTTCTAAAATCCCGCTTTTGAAGGAACCCATAATTTTTGAGACAGAGCAGATCTCTTGGTGCGCTACCCAAAGGCGATTACGAATCGCCGGGGTCGCACCGTAATCTTTGTTTCAAAAACAACTTCTTACTTCTGAGTTCGCTAAGGAGAAGGTTATAGCTATGGCATTGACTACTCAAAAATTGATTAACTGGAAACAACAAGGCCGCCCTATTGTTGCTTTGACAGCCTGGGATTATGGATTTGCTCAGCTTTTAGATGCAGCCGGAATCGACATTATTTTAGTGGGTGATTCTTTGGCTATGGTTGCTTTGGGTTATGAAACCACTTTGCCTGTTACCCTCGATGAAATGTTATATCATGCTGCAGCCGTCCGTCGAGGGGTTAAACGGGCTTTGGTGGTGTGTGATTTACCGTTTCTTAGCTACCAAGAAAGCATTAGTCAAGCCATTCATGCAGCCGGTAGGGTTCTCAAGGAAACAGGAGTACAGGGGGTTAAATTAGAGGGGGGACATCCGGCGGCAGTGGAAACCGTTGCCCGTTTGAGCGATATTGGTATTCCTGTGATGGGGCATGTGGGTTTAACACCCCAGTCAGTTCACCGCCTGGGATATCGTCAACAGGGAACGACTGAAACCGAGGCCCAACGCATTCTTTCAGAGGCGATCGCTTTATCAGAAGCAGGTGCCTTTGCTATCGTCTTAGAGCATATCCCGGCTGATTTGGCTCAGATGATTACGGGTAAATTGATGATTCCTACCATTGGCATCGGTGCAGGGGGCGAATGTGATGGACAAGTGTTGGTTACAGCAGATTTGCTAGGATTATCCACGAAAAAACCTCCTTTTGCTAAATCTTATCTTAATTTACGAGAACTTGTTACTCAGGCTGTTAGTGATTTTTCTCAAGAAGTTCGAGAGGGGAAGTTCCCTAATCATTAAGATTTAGGTTGATTGTCTGAAGATGATGAACTTTGCTGATTTTTTTGATAGTCCTGAAAAATTCCTAAACCAATGTAAGTGATCAGTACAACTAATAAAATTGTCAAAATGAGTGATAACAGAGACGTTTTTCCTAGGCTGACAATTAAAATCAAAACGGTTAGAGCAATTAAAGTGTAAATAATTCTAGGGCGGGAAATGAGAGACTTTAATTGATGAGAGGATGAGACAACGATAGAGGCTATATTGGGAACTTGATGTCTAGAATAAACTTTCATGTCTGTCGCAGATTCAACCCCTTGAAGCAGTTCTTGAACATCCATTTTTTTTCTAAGTCCCACTGGAACAAAAGTGATAATTCCCATGGATTCTAAATCTAAAAGGTGTTGGTAATCGACGGAAACATTGGGATGGCTAGGAATAACAATTTTTTCATTAACTTCAATTCCTGGAATATTTTGATGAATTTCTTCAAATTGTAGCCGAACTTTTTGCAACAAATATCGACGAGTTTCTACAAAACCACTGACCCAAATAAAAATTTTGTTAACATATCTATCCGCTTTAATTAAGGCAATGTTATTATTTTCTTGCAAAACAACCCCATTTCGCCAATAAGTTTCTTGATAAATTAAGGGATTCATTCGTACAATAAAACGAGAAATAATACTCCCAGGTAAAACACTATAATGATATTCGATTCCTAAACCTGTTTGCCATTGATTAATACTCTCTGGTTCTTCTTTTGGCAATAAATCAGCAATTAAAAATTGTTTTTCTCCTTCTTTATCCATTTCAAAACATAATTCAAATTTACACATCATTCCCAAAATAAAAAGATGTTTAGAAGGGGGATATTTAATATCATCTAAAATACGATTCAGCATATGAGGGTATAGAATACCTTTATAATGGTTTTCTAATGCCTTATCATCGAGAATTTTATACACTCCTTTTGTTACCCACAACGGGTTTAAAATATTAGTATCTTTAAGACGGGGATCATCTTGAAAGTTTAAAACAACCCCTAAATCATGTAAAAATCTAATTAAATCTCTTTGTTCTTCTAAGCTAGTAATATCTTGTTGTTGACAAATATTCTGATAATCTTCATAAGAAATGTAATCCCAATCATTTTCCTTAATCTGTTCTAATTGTGTTTTTACCGTTAACCAATTTTCAGGAAATTGATCATTAATGTGACTCAATTTGGTCACCTCTTTAGCAATTATTTCTTTTAGATTCTTAATACCTTTAGGACCTTTTGGTGGATCTTTACAAGAAGTTGCAATGAAACCTTTAATATTAGGATAAGCATTTTCTAAACCTCGATGATCTAAGCTTAAAAAATGCTCATCAATTTTGTTAATTACAATAATAACTGGTGAATTATTAGCATAGCTTTTGATGATTTGTAACCAATATCCGAGTTGATTATCTCTTTCGTCTAACCTAGAGTCTAATACCAATAAATAAAGGCTTCTTTGAGTTAGAAAAAATTGATGGGTTGCTCGGAATATTTCTTGTCCGCCAAAATCCCAAATA